>JAQTXO010000225.1 GCA_028688765.1 Acidiphilium sp.
GTGTGCGTCCCATTCAAAGGATCGAACACGCTCGAGATCATGCCGCAATCGCGGTATCCACGCGGCGGACTCCTGGTTAATCTCGTGGATGCGCCACAGCCGCTCAGCTTCCTGCTGGTCTCCGGCACGAAGGCCTATGACTCGACGGTGGATGTGCGGCTGCTCCAGTCGGGTCCTGACGCAAAGCCCCGGATCATCGCTCGGCAGAATGCCCCTGAGACCGGGGCGCCGTACCTCACCGCGATGCTCGACGGCGAACCTCCGGCATCGGCAGTGCCGTTGGCGGTCGTCGGGGGATCGCCCGAGAACATCCGCGCCTGGCGCTACCGGCATCAGCTGGTCGTTCGTACCCGCTACACGATCCTCTCGCCGGAATGGGAGGCGAGCGAACACTCGGTCGGCGGGGTGACGATCTACGTGATGCCGCCCACGCCGGTGATCCTGATGTCTGCGGCGGGGCATACTTTTTCCGTCAGCTTCAAGGAGGACTGACTATGTCGATCTTTCGGCGAATGCGCGCGAACCGCTCTGCACGGCGCACCGGGATCATTGGCGGGATCATCGCCGTCGTGCTCGGCGTCGGTGCCTGGCATGAAGTCGGCGGGAAGAAGGCAGAACCGGTGAAGGTCGCCGCTTCCGCCTTGCCGGACACCGATGCCTCCCCGGGCGGCGATCAGGCCACGCCATACATCCGCAACGTGACCACGGAGGAGATCAGGCGCAAGGCGCTCGCCGCAGCCCACCAAAACCGCTCGGCAACCGCGATCCTTCCTCCCGCGGTCACGGCACCGTCTTCGGAGGTCGATCTCCCGTCGCCGGTGCTGCCGGCGCCGCAGCCCGCAGCGACGATTCCGGTATCCTACCAGAAGCAACCGGTCGCGGGTGTCACGGATCCACCGCCATCGCTCAACATCGCCCGCTACAACGCCTACAACACCGCGCTGGGTTCGCTGAAGGACGAATTGCCGGGTCCCTCTTACGCCACCCATGTCTACGTAAAGAGCGATCCGCAGCCGCCGCGTCCTCCTGCCAGCGGATTGTCCGGCGGATCGGCGAACATGGCTGCCCGCGTCGTAGCCACTGCTGCATCCGGTCCGTCGCCGACCCCGGCTGAGACGGTCCTGATCCCCGCGGACCATGGGATCTACGGCGAGACCCTGACCGGGGTCAGCAGTGACCAGAGCGGCGGGACGGTCATCGTCCAGGCCGAAAGCGGCCCCATCGCCCGCGACCGGATGAGTGGGCGTTTTACGACGGCAGGCGATCGGCTGGTTGTGAAGCTTGATCGGCTTTCGCTTCAGGACGGGCAATCGGTGCCAATCGACGCGCTGGTCGTTGCCCCCAATTCCATGCAGGAAGCGGTCGCGACCAGCGTCGATCACCATTATGCCGAACGCTTCGTCCTGCCGATCGCCGCCGCTTTCGTCGAAGGGCTCGGTCAGGCGATCGAGTCGGCGAACTCGGTGATCCAGGAAAGCGCGCTCGGCGGTGTGACGCAGTTCAATCATCTCAATCTGGGCCAGTCCCTCGGCGTCGCGGCCGGTACAGCGGGGCAGACGGCGGGGCAGCTGATCCAGAACGCCGCACCGCACGGCCCGACCGTGGAGCTCGCTGCGGACGCCGACGTCGGCATTTTGTTCCTCAAACCCGTCAAGGCGCCGGCCGGCGAACATTGAGGTTTCCCGTTTGCATCATCCGCCGCGACGATCACGCTTCGATCAAGGAGACCAGCCATGGACACGACGATTGACCTCCCGCCCGAATTCACCGCGCCGCCGCTCTCCCAACCGGCCGACGGCACCGGACCAGGGCATGGAGACGAACACGGGACCATCGGACACGCCGCAGATGAGTTTGTCGGTGATGCCGCGAGCGATGCTGCATCGGGTGGAGGCAGGGAGGGGGGTGGAGGCTGGGAGGGGGGTGGTCCCGGTTTCTCGGGACCCGCAGCGCCGCCCGCGCGTGCGCCAGGTTCCGCTGCTCGAAAACCCCGGCGGCAGGGGTTCCTGTTCGCCACTACGGCGATCGTCGTCGTCGCCGTTTCCGCGGGCGTGATCCTGCACAAACCGCTGCTCGCGACCATCGCCCGCCTGAGACATGAGACTGCTGCCACCGGCACCATCCCCCTGCCGAAAGCCCATAACTCCGCGAGCGTGCTCAACCATCCGAATGGTGGCAAGATACCGCTGAACACCGCGATCCCAGGCCTTTCCGTATCGCCCATGTTCAGCAAGAGCCCTGCCGGGACCTCCACCACATCGAAACCGCCACCCACGCCTGCACCGCCCCGACAGAAATCGTCGGCGATCACCGCGGCCGCAACAAATGGGACTCCCGGCGCAATCAGGGCGTCCGTAACCCGAATCGCGCCCTCCCCTTTGCCGGGTGTCGGGACGGGCCCAGGCTCCAAGACGCAGTTTCCCACACCGGCGGTTTCGGCGGGTGCTGCCGTAACGGGAGCCACGCCGGCGAGCGCAAAAATTGTCCCGCCCTCGCCGCTCGTCGGACCCATCCCGCCGGCCGGGACGCTCCAGTCGGTCCCTCATCCCGTAAAGGTCGCGACCCAGCTCATCGCCGCCCCGGCGTCGCGCACTTATGAGGTCAAGACGATGTCGCTGGTGGCAGCACTCGCCCGTCTCGTGGCGGAGCTGCGGAGCCAGAACGCCGCCATGCAGACCGAAATCTCCACGCTCCGCCATCACGTGGATCACCAGATGCTAACCTTCAACCAGCGCCTGACCTTCGACCAGGCGCACGATGCCCTCGCGCTTGCGGGCGCGCCGGACCCCGCCGCGCAGGCGAAGAGACCGTTGCCGGTCCACTCGGCCCAGATCTTCCCGGCGGCATCACCGCACGTCGCACCAGTCAGTCCCGCTTCTTACGGCATCCAGGCCGCCAGCCCCGGCCTTGCCATGCTCATCCGCCACGGTGTGACCTACGAAGTCTCGGTCGGCAGCGTCGTGCCCGGCGTAGGACGGGTGATCTCGATCGTGCAGTACGGATCGGGGTGGATCGTCAGGACCGACCATGGCGTGATCCGCTGAGCAGGCGGGCGGGGAGGGGACGCCATGCAGGGCTTCGTGAATTTCAGCACGGACATCGCCAATGTCCTGAGCATCCTGATCCCGTTGATCTGCTTTGTGGTCGGGCTCTCCTGCTTCCTCCTCGCCGGGTATGGCGCCTGGCAGATGATGAAACCCGGCACCTACTGGTCCTCCCGGAAATATATGCCGCCCCTGCTGCTCCTGTTCGGGACGGTCCTGGTCGATTTCAACAAATTCCTCAATTTCTCCAACAACACGTTCGGAGGGGGGACTCAGACCTCGATCCAGACGGGGTTTACCCCCTTCACCGCGCCGCAGGTCGGCGGAACCGGTATGATGGGATCGACCCCCGAGCAGAGTTTTCTCAACATCATCACGGCGTTTTCCGCCTTCTTCGTGGCCTATGGGGCATTCAACGTGCTCCTCGCCTGGCTCGGCGCGAAGGCTGTCGCCGAGGGTAAGCGGCGGCACGGCTACTCCTTGCCAATGGTGCAATTCGTCTTCGGGATCGCCCTGATGAACATCGTGTTCATCTCACAGACGATCATGGGGTATTTCACATGACCTGGTCGCGCATGAACGGCTCCTACCTAAACGGATCTGGCACCAAAGCCGGCGTACCCGATCTCCCGATCCCCGATTTCGAGACGCGGGTGGCGTCCCTGCGGATCGCCCATGGGCCGGGTTGCCGCGATCTGACCCGGCTCGCTTTGGCAGATCTGACGCAGGCGCAGCGCGACAGAGTGGTGAACGAGGCCGTCTGCCGGGCGCGCCGCGCGAAGGTCGAATGGGAAATCCAACACGGCCTGCGCCCGGATCACGAGGCGTTCCTGGACAACTTTGCCGCGGCACTTCTCCGGCTGCCCGATCATGATCGCGGCCGGCGGCTGCGCCGCTGCCCCAAAGTGCTGCGCGAGCATGTCATGCCGCTGATCGCGGAATACCAGGGTGATGCGCGGAGGTTCCTTGTCGCCGCAGGTCTCGCGGACCCAGGGACGCTGCCGGTTTCGTGAAGATGATTTTTACGTGCGACGCTGATTTCCCGCGTGTCGTTTGCATCCTTTACCCGCAGCATCGGCGTCACGAGAGGGAATTTCCCCTCCGTTTCAGGAGCCCGATGACTGATGGACACCATCAACACCCCGAAGGCACCGCGGCGGTTTCGCCGTCTTGCCAAAACCCTCAAATCCCGGAACGCCCTCGCGCTGGGTCTGGCCACACTCGCGGTCGCAGCGGCTGTTCATCCGGCATTCGCGGCCGCGGCCGCGGGGGCCGGCGACACGCTCGGTGGCCGGATGCAGGCGGCGTCCACCGACCTGCTCACCGGCACCACGTATATCGGCGACCTTTTCAGCTACGCGCTTGCGCTCGTGGCGGCACTGGCTTCCGGCTATACGTTCTTCCACAACCGCAAGAACCCCAACTCGAGCGAGCACCGGCTCGGCTATGCTATCGCCGGTCTCGTGGCCACGGGTTTTTTTGCGACGCTCCCGAGCATCGTCAACTACTCGAGCCAGACGGTCTCGGCGGCGAACTCAACCGTGACCGGCCAGCAACAGCAGCTGACGTTCGGCCAGGGCTGAGTTGCGATGACGACCTCCGCAACCCTTTCGATCAGCGTTCACCCGTCCAGCCTCGGCGGTTACGGCCAGGGCTTGTGGGCTGCCGGTCGGAAGGGGGCGGAGACGTCCCGGTTGCAATGCCAACTCTGCGGATTGCCGATCGCCGGCGATCCGCTAATTTTCTTTCGTGACGGCGATCGCCGCCATTGCGATGCCGATAATCTGGTGGAGGCCTGTCCGGCCTGCGTGCTTGTCCAGGGCGCGGGGCGACTGACCGCGGCGCGCGAGAGTCTCCCGATCTGGCTGCCCGAGATGACCCAGCGCGGGCTCAACCGCCTGACCTCGAGCCTGCACGAGCGGGCGCATACCATCGGCCTGCCGGTCGATTTCTCCGGCCCGCCGCGCGAGGACAGCCCGATATCCCGTCACATCCTCAAAATCTGGGCCGGTCTTCTTGACCGCTGGATACTGCTTCGCGAGACGGCGGGGATCCGGACGGTCACGGATGTGGTCGATATCTGCCTCGCCCATGATCCGGTACGCGGCACCTGTCCGCTCCGCCTTGTCCCCGGACTGCGATTTCTGCACCGGGGTCGTTTTTATGCGGGCGGGCAGGATGTCTACCCGACGTTCATCGCCCGCAATCGTCAATTCCGTGAAGCCGCCGCACCCGCTGCGCCGCTGTCTGCAACCGCGACCTCACCGTCGGCATCTCGACCGGAGCCGGCTCTTGCCGTCCGCGCAGTCGGATGAGGTTCGCCGAGCACGCTCATCAATGAAACAGGAGAGCTTCATGTCGGCTAAACACCCATCGAACCGCAAAATCATGGCGATCGCCAAGGTCGCGATCTGGCTCGCCCCGGTCGAGCAGCGTCACGTCGCGCGATTCCGCCAGATAGTTGTTTCGGGGTCCCTCTGATGTCGGTTTTTTCGGTATTTGCGAAATTCGCGGCGAAGGCGTCGTTCCTGATGCCGGCACCCCTCTACAGTTTTTGCGATCTCGAGACCGCCGATGATCGCTCCCTGATGACCCGCGAGGGCGATCGGGTC
>JAQTXO010000226.1 GCA_028688765.1 Acidiphilium sp.
AACACCGCCCGCGCGGCGGGATCGGCGACCAACGCAGCACCGACCACGCCGAGATCGGCGGCGAGAGCGCGGGACACCGCAACGCCGCCGCCCGCCATCGCTTCGGCGGGGGCGAGGTCGGTTGCCAGCGGCAGCCGCCCGTAGCGCGCCTGCATCGCGATCAGGCCGCGCGCCATCTGCGGCACCGCCGCCGGACGCGATGCCGATGCATTGCCGCCCGGAGGCGCGCCGGGCGGGAACAGCAGAGACGTGGCGATGCCGGTGCCGCCATCGGATTTCGGCAGATCGATCAGGCAGGCGCCACCGCCGCCGAGACCGGCGCGCGACGGCAGCGTGACCGCGAGGGCGAACCCCGCCGCCGTCGCCGCATCGGCTGCATTGCCGCCTTCCGCGAGGATACGCCGCGCCGCGAGCGCCGCCTGCGGCACCGGAGCCACCGCGAACCCGATGACGGGTTTGGCCGGCGTTGGTTCGCCGAGTTTGGGATGGCCGCCGCCGAAGATCCCCTGGGTCACCCCGCAGCCGGATAACAACAAGCCAAGCGCAAGCGGAGCCGTGCGACGCAGATCGAACAAATTCGCCATCCCTCGTATGCTGGAACCAGAACCTCGACAGGGCTTAACCGCGATCCCCCCGCCCGGCAACCAACGGCCATGACCCCGGCGCATGTTGCGCTGCGGTATGAATTGCAGTAGCCCCGCACCTCATGCTCGTTCATGTCACAGAGCGGCCGCAGACCGATGTGATGTCGGCCTACCGTGCCCGGATCGACGAAGGTGTGATCCAGCCCGACCCGGTACAGCGGCGGGCGGCGGAGCGGTTGCATGAATTATGGGGGCGGCTGCGCGGCTACGACCCGCATCCCAAAGCCCCGCCAAATGGCTGGCTCGGTCGCCTGCTCAACAAAAAGCGCGTCGATGAAGTGCCGGAGGATTACCCCTCGGGCCTCTACCTCGTGGGCGATGTCGGGCGCGGCAAGTCGATGCTGATGGACATGTTTTTTGACGCGGCGGACGTTCCGCGCAAGCGCCGGGTCCATTTCGACGAGTTCATGCAGGAAGCCCACGCGACCCTGCACCGGATGCGCACCGATCATCCCGGAACCGATGCACTGACCGCTCTGGCCGGCATGATCGCCGAAGAGTCGGCTCTCCTGTGCTTCGATGAGTTCCAGATCCACGATATCGGCGATGCGATGATCCTGGCGCGGCTGTTCGAGGCATTGTTCAGCCGCGCCGTCGTCATCGTCGCGACATCGAACACCCTGCCGGACGATCTCTACCGCGACAAACCCGGCTATGAGAGCTTCGCCCCGTTCATCGCCCTGCTCAAGCGCCATCTCGACGTGCTGGTGCTCGATGGCGCGCGCGATTATCGGCGCGAACGGGTGCGCGGCGTGCGTAACTGGTATGTTCCGGCCAACGGGATCGCCGAGCGCGCGCTCGACGATGTGTTCGCCCGCCTCACCGACGGGGCGACACCCCAGCCCGAAAGCCTGACCGTGTTCGGGCGCAAACTGCCGGTGCCGTATGCCGCCAACGGGGTCGCGCGCTTCGATTTCGCGGCTCTGTGTGCGCAGAATCTCGGGTCGGGCGATTATCTGGCGCTCGCAACCCACTACGAAACCGTGCTGATTGATGCGATTCCCGCCCTGTCGCCCGATAATTTCGACGAGGCGCGCCGGTTCATCACCCTGATCGACGCGCTCTATGAACATCGCGTCAAACTCTATGCCTCGGCGGCAGCGGAACCTGCGGCGCTGTACACCGCCGGGGAGGGCGCATCGATTTTCGAGCGCACGGTTTCGCGACTCGAGGAAATGCGCAGCGAGGCCTATTTCGCCCTCAGTCACCTGACATGACCAAGGCGGTTGCGCGGCGTCGCGGCTTGGTCTAGGCCGCTTTCCGACGGGTCCAGGACATGAGCAAGCATAGTAAAGCGCGAATGTTTTTTGATGACAGGCCAATGACCACCGTACAGGAATCCCATGAACATACATGAATATCAGGCCAAGGAACTGTTGAAATCCTATGGCGTCGCGGTGCTCGACGGCTATATTGCCTGGAGCGGCGAGGAAGCGGCCCAGGCAGCCGCGAAACTGCCCGGTCCGGTCTATGTCGTGAAATCCCAGATCCATGCCGGGGGGCGCGGCGCCGGCCATTTCAAGGACGATCCCCAAGGCAAGGGCGGGGTCCGGATCGCGAAATCGCCCGCGGAGGTCGGTGCCGCCGCCGAAGCCATGCTGGGCCACACGCTGATCACCCGGCAGACCGGTCCCCACGGCCGCGTCGTGCGCCGCGTCTATGTCGAGGCGGGGTGCGACATCAAGCGCGAACTCTATTTGTCGTTGCTGGTCGACCGCGCGAAATCCGAAATCGTGATCATGGCTTCCACCGAAGGCGGCATGGAGATCGAGGAGGTCGCCGAGCACCATCCGGAAAAAATCATCCGCGTCGCGGTCGATCCCGCCAGCGGCATATCGGGCTTTCACGCCCGCAAACTCGCCTTCGGCCTCGGGCTCGATGCGGCCCAGCAGAAATCCTTCGCGAAATTCGTCAGCGCCATGTACAAGGCGTTCATCGCCCTCGATTGCGCGATCGTCGAAATCAACCCGCTGGTGGTGACCGGCGCGGGCGAGATCGTGGCGCTCGATGCCAAGGTGAGCTTCGACGACAATGCCCTGTTCCGCCATCCCGATCTCGAAAAACTGCGCGACGAGGCCGAGGAGGACCCCAAGGAACTCGAAGCCGCGAAGCACAGCCTGAACTACGTCGCGCTCGAAGGATCGATCGGCTGCATGGTCAACGGCGCCGGGCTGGCGATGGCGACCATGGACATCATCAAGCTCTATGGCGCCGAGCCAGCCAATTTCCTCGATGTCGGCGGCGGCGCGACCAAGGAGCGGGTCACCGCCGCATTCAAGATCATCCTGTCCGATCCGAACGTCGAAGGCATTCTGGTCAATATTTTCGGCGGCATCATGCGCTGCGACGTGATCGCCGAGGGCGTGGTGGCGGCGGCACGCGAAGTTTCGCTCTCGGTGCCGCTCGTGGTCCGGCTCGAAGGCACCAACGTGCAGCTCGGCAAGGATATTCTCGGCAAATCCGGCCTGCCGATCATCGCCGCCAACAATCTGGCGGATGCCGCCCAGAAAATCGTCGCCGCCGTGAAGGAGGCCGCATAATGGCCATTCTCGTCAATGCCGAAACCCGCGTGATCACCCAGGGCTTCACCGGGGCGCAGGGCACGTTCCATTCCGAGCAGGCGATCGCCTACGGCACCAAAGTGGTGGGCGGGGTGACGCCGGGCAAAGGCGGCAGCCGGCATCTCGATCTGCCGGTGTTCGACACCGTCGCCGAGGCAAAGCACGCAACCGACGCCGATGCCAGCGCGATCTATGTGCCGCCGCCCTTCGCCGCCGATGCGATCCTTGAAGCGATCGACGCCGAAATCCGCCTGATCGTGTGCATCACCGAAGGGATTCCGGTGCTCGACATGGTGCGGGTGCATCGGGCGCTGACCGGCTCGAAATCGATCCTGGTCGGGCCGAACTGCCCGGGCGTGATCACCCCGGATGCCTGCAAAATCGGCATCATGCCCGGCCACATCCACCGGCGCGGCAAGATCGGTATCGTCTCGCGTTCTGGGACACTGACCTACGAGGCGGTCGCCCAGACCACCACGGCCGGGCTCGGCCAGTCCACCTGCGTCGGAATCGGCGGCGATCCGGTCAAGGGACTCGATTTCATTGACGTTCTGGAAATGTTTCTGCGCGATGATGAAACCGAAGCGATGATCATGATCGGAGAAATCGGTGGGCAGAGCGAGATCGAAGCGGCTGAATTCCTGGCGCGGCACAGCGTCAAAAAGCCGGTGGTCGGTTTCATCGCGGGCGTCACCGCCCCGCCGGGCCGCCGCATGGGCCATGCCGGTGCCGTGATTTCCGGCGGGCGGGACACTGCAGGCGCGAAGATCGACGCGATGAAACGCGCCGGCATCCATGTCGCGGACAGCCCGGCATCGCTGGGCAGCACGATGGTGAAGGCTTTGCAATCCTAGGGGAGGCATTCATGCGCCGAAAGCATTCCAGCCCGTTGCGGTTACGGTGCACCGCCAAGAGAAAGTGCACTATGTCAGTCTGATCTATTGTGAAACCCGCCCTTGAGCGCCAGGGGTGACTATTGCCGGGCCGGTCGCGGCCGAAGGATTTCTGATATGGCTGGTGTGGATATTCTGGCAACGGCGATGAACGGCGGCAACGCGGCCTTCATCGCCAATCTCTACGCGAAATGGGTTTCCGCACCCGAGAGTGTCGATCCCGATTTCGCGGCCCTGTTCGCCTCGCTCGGCGATGACACCCGATCGGTCCTGACCGATGCCGTCGGAGCGTCCTGGGCACCGCGCCCGACCGATTTCGATCGCGCGAGCCCGGCCAGCACCACGCCGCAGCCACCGGTCTCCCGCCAGGCAACGATCGATTCCCTCCGCGCCCTGATGTTCATCCGCGCCTATCGCGTCCGCGGCCATCTCGAAGCCGATCTCGATCCGCTCGGCCTGAAAAAACCCGGCCATCACCCCGAGCTCGACCCGGCCAGCTACGGCTTCACTGAAGCCGATCTCGATCGCCCGATCTTCATCGACATGGTGCTCGGTCGCGAAACCGCGACGATGCGGGAGATCATCGCGATCCTGCGCCAGAGCTATTGCGGCAAGATCGGCGTCGAGTTCATGCATATCCAGGACCCCGAGCAGAAATCCTGGATCCAGCGCCGGATCGAGGGCGCCCCGTGGCGTAATACGTTCTCCGCGTCCGAGAAGCGCACCATTCTCCAGCATCTGACCGAAGCCGAAGGGTTCGAAACCTTCTGCCAGCGCCGCTACGTCGGCACCAAGCGATTCGGTCTCGAAGGCGGCGAGAGCACCATCCCGGCCCTGCAGGCCATCATCGAAACCGGCGCGCGGGCGGGTGTCGCCGAAATCGTGATCGGCATGCCCCATCGCGGCCGGCTGAACCCGCTGGTCAACATCGTGAAAAAGCCGTTCACCGCGTTGTTCTCCGAATTCGGTGGCGAGAGCTTCAAGCCCGATGCCGTCCAGGGCTCCGGCGACGTCAAATACCATCTCGGCACATCGACCGATGTGATGATCGCGGGGCATCAGGTCCATCTCTCGCTGCAACCCAATCCCTCCCACCTCGAAGCGGTCGATCCGGTCGTGGTCGGCAAGGTCCGTGCCCGGCAGGACAGCGCCGGCGACACCCGGGACCGCCGTTCGGTCATGGGCATACTGATGCACGGGGACGCTGCCTTCGCCGGCCAGGGCCTCGTGTACGAAACCCTCGCGATGAGCCAACTCATCGGCTACCGCACCGGCGGGACCATTCACATCGTGGTCAACAACCAGATCGGCTTCACCACGCTCCCGGCACACGCCTATTCCGGCATGTACTGCACCGATGTCGCCAAATCGGTCCAGTCGCCGATCTTCCACGTCAATGGCGACGATCCCGAAGCCGTGGTGTTCGTCGCGCGTCTGGCCACCGAATTCCGCCAGCAATTCGCGGTGGACGTGGTGATTGATCTGGTCTGCTACCGCCGCCACGGCCATAACGAGACCGACGAACCCGCCTTCACCCAGCCGCTGATGTATCAGG
>JAQTXO010000227.1 GCA_028688765.1 Acidiphilium sp.
CGCCCGTTGGTTTCGTGGTATACTGGCAGCAGGACATCCGCCGCCGCCTTGATGTCGCCGATCGCGAGATGCTCGTAGATCGCCATCGGTTCATGATCGCCGCTATGGACGTAGCGCTCGAACTCCTTGGTATATTCCGGCGCGTGGGCGATCGCCTTCTCGAAGATCGACGGGTTGGACGTGACGCCTTTCAGCCCATCCCGCTTGATCATCATCGCGAGGTTGCCCCCCTCGATGAGTTCGCGCTGGACGAAGTCGAGCCAGGGGGCCTGGCCGGTTTCGGCAAGTTGCTTGAGAGGGTTCATCGGAAGATCTCCTGAAGTCAGTCGTGGATGAATGTTATTGCCGTCTCGTTACGGGCCGGACCCTGTCATCCAGATCGGCAGATGGGGCCGGCACGGGATGAAATCATTGCCGGAACGCTCATGGTGACCGGATCGTGATCATGCGCGCCGGGGGGATACCCCGTCCCACAGCCGCACCCCGCCGGTGATGCCGGTTTCGTTCGAAACCAGATGCACATCCGCCGGCAACGCAAAGGTGATGGCGGTGACGTTGCCGCCGCCGATATAGAGCAGGTCGAAATTCACCAGCACCCGCAACGCATCGATCGTGCGCAGAACGTGCTTGTTCCATTTCGTGGCCCCGTCGCGGTTCAGGGCCTCGTGACCGACATACTGATCGTAGGTGTGTTTCCGGTGCGCGTTGTGCTGCCCGAGTTCGAGATGGGGTGCCGGCCTGCCATCGGTGAAAAGGGCGAAGCCCATCCCGGTACCCAATGTGATCGTGCACTCCAGACCCGGCCCGGCGATCGCCCCCAGCCCCTGCACCGTCGCGTCGTTCGCGAGCCGGACCGGCCGCGTGAGGCGGGCCGCGAGCCGGTCGGCCAGCTTGTAACCATGCCATTGATCGTTGCCGAGATTGGGCGCGGTCAGCACCGTCCCACCACGCGTCGCTCCGGGAAACCCGACCGAGACCCGGTCGAAACCGCCCAAGGGCGCAATCAGGGCGCTGATCGTATCGACGATGAGGTCCGGCGGTTTGCCGAGCGGGGTTACTTCCCGCTCATAATTGGTCAGAAGCGCACCATCCGGCGCGACCAGCGCCGCCTTGATATGGCTGCCGCCGATATCGATGCCCAAGGTGACCGGATCCGGCGTCGCTTCGCCGACCGGCCCTGAAGTCTGGAGCGGATGGTCCATGGTCTGATCTCCGGGTTGTGTCCCGTCCCGCCGATGTGGCGCGCACGATCCTCGTTTTCAATCGCAACGCGAAACTGTCGCACGGATCGGCCCCCGGCTGAACCCCCGGCGCCGTGGAGCCGATGCGCTGACACGGGGGGGATTTTCGATTAAGAGACACACATGACCACGACCCCCACCGAACTGATCCGCAATTTCTCGATCATCGCCCATATCGACCACGGCAAATCGACCCTGGCGGACCGGCTGATCCAGGCCACCGGCGCGCTGACCGCACGCGAAATGACCGAGCAGGTGCTCGACAACATGGATATCGAGAAAGAGCGCGGCATCACCATCAAGGCGCAGACGGTGCGGCTCAGCTATCCGGCCAAAGACGGCAGGACCTACATCCTCAACCTGATGGACACGCCCGGCCATGTCGATTTCGCCTATGAGGTGAGCCGTTCGCTCGCCGCCTGCGAAGGCTCGCTGCTGGTGGTCGATGCCTCGCAGGGCGTCGAGGCGCAGACGCTGGCGAATGTCTATCAGGCGATCGACGCCAATCACGAGATCGTGCCGGTGCTCAACAAGGTCGATCTGCCGGCGGCGGAGCCCGAGCGGGTCAAGCAGCAGATCGAGGACGTGATCGGGCTCGATGCGTCCGATGCGCTGGAAATCTCGGCAAAGACCGGCCTCGGGATCGACACCGTTCTCGAAGCGCTGGTCACGCGCCTGCCGCCCCCGGTCGGGGATGAAAACGCGCCCTTGACCGCGCTGCTGGTCGATAGCTGGTATGATCAATACCTTGGCGTGATCATTCTGGTCCGGATCAAGAACGGGCGGCTGCGCAAGGGGATGAAAATCCGGATGATGTCGTCCGGGGCGGTGCACACCGTCGAACAGGTCGGGGTGTTCGCGCCGAAACTGCGCCCCGAACCCGATCTGGGGCCGGGCGAGATCGGCTTCATCACCGCCGCCATCAAGACCGTCGCGGACTGCAACGTCGGCGACACGATCACCGATGACCGTCACCCGGCGACCGAAGCCCTGCCCGGCTTCAAACCCTCGATCCCGGTGGTCTGGTGCGGGTTGTATCCGGTCGATGCCGATGATTTCGAAAAACTGCGCGAAAGCCTCGGCCGCCTGCGGCTGAACGATGCGAGTTTCCATTACGAGGCGGAGACCTCGGCGGCGCTGGGCTTCGGCTTCCGCTGCGGCTTCCTCGGCCTGCTGCACCTCGAAATCGTCCAGGAACGCCTCTCGCGCGAGTTCGACCTCGACCTGATCGCGACCGCGCCCTCCGTGGTCTATCGCCTGACCAAGACCAACGGGGAAACCATGGACCTGCACAACCCGGCGGACATGCCGGACGGCTCGGTGATCGATCATATCGAGGAGCCGTGGATCAAGGCGACGATCATGGTGCCGGACGATTACCTCGGCGCGGTGCTCACGCTGTGCAACGAGCGGCGCGGCCATCAGGTCGATCTCACCTATGTCGGCAACCGTGCAATGGCGGTGTATCGGCTGCCGCTGAACGAGGTGGTGTTCGATTTCTACGACCGGCTGAAATCGATCTCGCGCGGCTATGCCAGTTTCGATTACCAGATGGACAATTATGTCGAGAGCGATCTCGCGAAAATTTCGATTCTGGTGAACCTTGAGCCGGTCGATGCCCTGTCGTTCATCGCCCACAAATCGGTCGCGGAAACCCGTGGCCGGGCGATCTGTGCCAAACTAAAGGATCTGATTCCCAAACAGTTGTTCAAAATCGCGATCCAGGCGGCGATCGGCGGCCGGGTGATCGCGCGCGAGACCATCAGCGCGCTGTCGAAGGATGTGACGGCGAAGTGCTACGGCGGCGATATCTCCCGCAAGCGCAAGCTGCTCGACAAGCAGAAAGAGGGCAAAAAGCGGATGCGCCAGTTCGGCAAGGTGGAAATCCCACAATCCGCCTTCCTCGCCGCCCTGAAAATGGACGCCTGATGCTGCCGGTCGAGGTAGGGCTGGCCGTCATCGGCCTGCTGCTGCTGGTTATCCTCGCCCTGCTGCTCCGGCAGGTGGGACGCCTTTCGGTCCTCGAAACCCTGCCCGCCGCGATGGCCGAACCGGCGCGGGCGGCGTTGGCGGGCGGCATCGAGCGGTTGCAGGACGGCGCACGGAGCCAGGCGGAGCATCTGGCACGCAGTTTCGGCACGATCAACGGAACGATCGGCGACCTGTCGCTTCTAGTGACCCAAAGGCTGGGCGAAGCCGAAGCCGCCGCCCAGTCCGGACGGGCCCAGGCGTTGAGCGAAACCCTCGCCGTGATCGCGCGCCTGACGGAAAGCCAGACCGGGCTCGCCGACCGGGTCAGCCGCGATCTCGCCGGTGTCTCGGTGGCATTGCGCGACGAGCAGGAAAAGCTGCGCGCTCAGGTCGAGACCAAGCTGGAGACCATCCGCGCCGGGAACGAGGCGAAGCTGGAAGCGATGCGGGCGGCGGTCGATGAGCAATTGCAATCCGCCCTCGAAAAGCGGATCGGCGAAAGCTTCCAGCGCGTTTCCGAGCAATTCGCCCAGGTGCAGCAGGCGATCGGCCAGGTGCAGAACGTCGCCGTGCAGGTCGGCGACCTGAAACGCCTGTTCGCCAATGTGAAGTCCCGCGGCGGCTGGGGCGAGGCGCAGATCCGCCAGACCATGGAAGACACGCTGCCTCCCGGCACGTTCGAAGCGAATTTCAAATCCGATCCGAACAGCGCCGAGACGGTCGAATTCGCACTCCGCATGCCGGTGCGGGAAGGCGAGCAACCGGTCTATCTGCCGATCGATGCGAAATTCCCGACCGAGGATTACGACCGCCTGCTGCTCGCCGCCGAGGCCGGCGATCGCGCTGCCGAGGATAGCGCGATCGCGGCGCTCGCCACCCGCATCCGCAATGAAGCCCGGAAAATCGCCCAGAAATACATCCGTCCCCCCCGCACCACCGACATCGCCATTCTTTATTTGCCGAGCGAGGGCCTGTTCGCCGAGGTGGCGCGGGTGCCCGGGCTGATCGAGACCATCCAGCGCGAAACCCGCGTGCTGATTCAGAGCCCCAGCCTGCTGCCGGCCCTGCTGCACACGATTCGTGTCGGCCATTTTACGGTGCAACTCGAACGCAAAGCAGGCGAAATCGGCAAAATCCTGGGCGCGGTCAAAGCGGAATGGGGCAAGCTGGGCGAGGCGATGGACAAGCTCGCCAAACGCGCCACCGATATCGGCACCGAGATCGACAAAACCCAAATCCGCATCCGCGCGGTGGGCCGCACCCTGCGCGAAGTCGAAGCCATCGACGACGCCGAGGCATCGCCTTTGCTTGGTTTGCCCTCCCAGGCCGAACAGTAATACCAACCTGAGGTCGCTGGCCCGACGTCATCGTGGACGCGACCCAGGGCGATGCGGTCGATGACTTGCCGGAGATGTCACCAGTCTGACCATATTTTGATGTCGAATGATTTTGGGGTAAGCTTCCAGGATCATCTGAACAGAGGAGCATCGTGATGGCTAAGGTTTTGGTTCTCTATTACAGCACGTGGGGACACGTGGAGACGATGGCGCATGCCGTTTCCGAGGGGGCGAAGGCTGCTGGTGCCGAGGTGACGGTCAAGCGGGTGCCGGAGACCATGCCGCCGGATGTTGCGGCTTCGATCCATGCCAAGACCGATCAGGCGGCGCCGGTCGCGGCGCCGGCGGAACTCGCGGAGTACGACGCGATCATTTTCGGCACACCCACGCGCTTCGGCAACATGTGCGGGCAGATGCGGAACTTTCTCGATCAGACCGGGGCGTTGTGGGCGAAAGGGGCGCTCGTCGGCAAGGTGGGATCGGTGTTCGTCTCGACCGGCACGCAGCATGGCGGGCAGGAGACCACGATCACGTCGTTCCATACCACGCTGTTTCATCACGGCATGGTCGTGGTCGGTGTGCCGTATTCGGTGCCGGAACTCACCAATATGAACGAGATTACCGGCGGGTCGCCCTATGGTGCCACCACGCTGGCCAACGGCGATGGATCGCGCCAACCGAGCAGTAACGAACTGGCGATCGCCCGGGCGCAGGGCAGGCATGTCGCCGAAATCGCGGCGAAACTCGCAGGCTGACGCGTAACTGTCATATGACACGCGGCCCTGGCTGATATAGGCAGCATCACTTCCGAACGCCTACATGGACAGGGACGCGCATATGAGCAGGTCAGGCACAGGCATTTCACGGCGGCGCTTTCTGGAATCGGGGGCCGAACTCGGGGCGGTCTCTCTTCTTGCCGGCGCGCCTGCGGTTGCGGCGGCCGCTACGCCGGAAACGCGGTTTTTCGTGATCGGGGACTGGGGGCGCAACGGCAAGCATCACCAGCGCGCCGTGGGGCGTGCCATGGCCGCAGCCGCCGTCGCCTCCAACCCTGCGTTCATCGTCTCGGCTGGCGATAATTTTTATGAATCCGGCGTGAC
>JAQTXO010000228.1:0-2846 GCA_028688765.1 Acidiphilium sp.
AGTTGTGCAGATCATTGATGATCTTCCATTCGCAGATATCGGTAAAAACGTTGGATTTCCGCGGCGATATATTTATATGCTTAGAGATAAATATCGTAGTGTGCTAAAGGAAATCGGATCGGGCGTAAATAGAGACGCTAAGACGCTCTTTGAGTACTACTGGATGCCGACATCTATTCATCGGCGACCGAAAAAAACAACAGTTCTACTTATCTCACGATCTTCAACACAACAAAACATGCCGACACTGCTGTAACAGTGTCGGCATAAAGGATAACGATATGGACTACAATAATATTGACGATCAGACGCATAGTCAACAATTTCTGATCGACGATCTGCAAAAATCCGGCCTGACCCCGGACGACGTGCCAGCGTGGCGGGCGCTGATGGGACCGCAGGGCATCGCGCGGGCGCTCGGTCAGCCGGACGATGAGGATCAGTTCGCCGGTGCGGCGATCGCGATTCCGTACTTTGATCTTGATGGAAATCCTATCATCGATCAGGGGTTGCCGTTCATCCGCGCGAAAATGATGGACCCGTCCATGGCGGAGACCGGCAAATATCGCTCGCCGATCAACAGCGCACCGCACATCTACATTCCGCCGAAGCTGCGCACGATGTTTCCGATGACGCAGGATGGCCGTGTGCCATGCTCGATGCTGGTGATCACGGAAGGCGAGAAAAAAGCCGAATCTCTGGTCAAGGTCGGCATCGCGGCGGTGGCGCTCGCCGGGGTGTGGATGTGGGCGGTGCCGTTGAGCGACACCGAGAAGCTGCGCAAGGCACCCAAGCAGCCGCTGGCTGAACTTCTCAATCTTATCGCCGAGATCAACCCGAATCGCATTCTCAATATTTTCGACAGCGATGGCGCTCTCGAAACCCAGGCGTTTTTCAAGGCGAATCGAATTCCGAAATTCGAGAAAGTCACCGGAAAAGCCGCCCGGTACGCCGCAAATCCGCAAGTCTGGCTGGCCGGGCAGGCCCTCGCGGAGACCCTGATGGCGGTCTGCCGGATTCCGGCGGCAACCGCATTTACGCCTTGGCTGCGCGCGTCGGGGTACGGCAAAGGTGAGCCCAAGCTCGCGAAAGCCGGCATCGACGATTTCATCTGCGATGCCGCCGACCAAGCGAACATGCGCGGGACACTGACCCGCTGCCCGCCGTCGGTGAGCCAATGGTTGCATGACCAGACCGAAGGCTTGCTCGATCTCATCACGCAAGACGACATCGATCGCGCCGTTGCGGCCCGCAACAGGGTGGAAACCGGCACCGCCGGGGCCAATTCCGGGGGTTATATTCCACTCGGCATCAGCGGCGACCAGTCCGTCGTCGTCTGGAATCGTGAGTCGCAGCGGATCGTCACGACGCCGCAGAGCAAAATCACCAATGCCGCCACCCTTATGTCGATGTGCGGTGGGGATTACGTTCTGAACAACCCCAGTTGGCAAACCAGCGATAGCGATGACGGCAAGCGCGGCATCGACATCATCGTCGCGGCAGCGGAAATATTCACCGCCTGCGCCGCCCTGGGGCCGTTCTATCGCGACAAGGCCGTGCGCGGGGCCGGCGTGTGGGCCGACCCGGATGATCCGGACGGCCTGATCATCAACGCCAGCAACGGGGTGTTCAGGATTCGCGGGACCGAGCAGATCGAGATCCCGCGCTGCGAAACCGGGCGACTGCACGTCTATCCCCGGTCCATCGTCGCGCCGCGCGTGATGCACGACGATCAGATGAAGGAGATGTTCACGAAATTCGATCAGGATGATCCGAATCGCAACATCTTCGCGCTGGTCACACGCTGGCACTACCGGCGGGAAATCGACGGGATGCTGCTGGCGGGCTGGTGGTGCAGCACGGCGTATCTGGGGGCGCTGGACGCCCGCCCAGGGGCGTTCGTGACCGGTGAGTCGGCATCAGGCAAGACGGCGCTGTTCAACCGCCTGTCGGCCCTCATGACCAGCTACAAGCATCATATCGAACTCGGCAGCGATAGCTCGCAACCCGGCATCCGGCAGTTGCTCGGGCGCGACGCGCTACCGCTCATCCTCGATGAACTTGAGCCCGGCAACGGAGCGACCGGGGCGGGCCGGAAGCGGGCCGAGACGGTCGAGGGCCTGTTTCGAATGCTTCGAGCCTCCTACTCGGCCAGCGGCGGCGACCGGCATGGTGTCGTCAAGGGTAGCGCTGGCGGCGAGGCGGCGGATTTCTCGATCAGAACGGCGGGGCTGGTCGGCGGGGTCAACGTCGCCCAGCTTGATCAGGCCGACCGCAACCGGCTTTTGATCATCGAGCTTACCCCACCACCGGAAGGGGCGGTGCTTCCGGAAATGCTCTCCGATGATGAAATGGAAGCGCAAGGGCACTTTGTGCGGATGTTGATGTGGCGCAACTACGCCTTGTTCCGCAAACATCTGCCCGAAATCGTGCGCAAAATCCGGGTTTCGCTCGGTCGAACCGACGGGCGGGTTGCCTCGACCTACGGCATTCCGATCTGCGCAATGGCCGTATATAGCATCGTCACCAGCAGCGAGACCGATCCGGTCGAAATCGACAAGGATATGGTCGCGAACGCCGGCTTGCTCATCGAGCATGTGCGTGAGCATTTCATGCGGACGGCGGGCGGTCATGTGACTGATCAATTATCTGCACTCGAAAAACTTATGTCAAGCACAATAGAAGTCCAGATGACCGCAATAGAGAACGGATTTGTCAGAACGTCAAGTCATCATAAAACAATAAGCGATGTGGTGGAACTTGCTGTGCAAGAGTATATTATGGCTGGGTACAAAGACGAACGATCAGCCGATACAAGATCGCCTTACCTCGATACGCTAAAAATG
>JAQTXO010000228.1:2856-5600 GCA_028688765.1 Acidiphilium sp.
GTAAATCCGACGACACGCGAGCGCTGGCTATTCTACTGCTCCGGCGGGCATACGCAAAGACAAAAACTGGAAAATGCCATCGGGATGGGCGCGCTCGGTAGAGTACTTGAGAGACTCGACGGAGCACTAAAAAGCGAATCGGCGGAAAGCAAAAGCGCTGATCTGCCCGCGCAAATTTCGGTTGCCGGGGCGAAACGACGTGGGATTTGGATTCCGCTGATGCCGGATGAATAGCATAAGAAAAAGGCCCGCCGGGAGGAGGCGGGCCGGGAGGCTCAAACACAAGAGGAGATTATATTTTAAATATAATCTCCGGCATCTGATGCGGCCAGTCACATTTTAGCTACCGGCCCTCTGTATCAAAACGCACGGCTGCCCGCCGCACTTCTGTATACTGAGCCCAAAGTCCTGGCTCGGCAGCACGTCATAAGTATTGCTGTTGATCCTATACACCGGGAGCGGCGAGTACTGCCCGCTGTATACCATAAAGCCAAAGAAAAGCCCCGCCCCGATTACGCCAGCGATTGTCAAAGCGACCGCGTTGTGCAACAAGGACTTCCGATGCTCGCGTTGTTTGGTCTTTATTAGTTCAGCTTGTATTAAAGTGCGGGCGGTATCCGCAATATCGTCTCGGTATCGACTTTGCGCGGTCGCAAATGCGGCCCTCATTTTAGCGTCAATTGAGGTTATATCGATGGATAGTGCGTTGACTATATTCGATAGTCCATTCATCGATGACTTTGCATGGCGCTCGACGTCTGGCATTAGCTCGATGAGCATTGTCTTGAGGCGGGCGGATACTAGCGCGGCGGCGGTGGTCCCCCAGGTCGCGAGATCGGCTTCGAGGTTTTTGGCGGCATCGGCAGCCGATTTTTCGATCCGGGCTGGGAGTGCTTCGAGCAGTTGGCGGGCTGATTCGAGGGTGGTGATCGCCGACGAGGTTGCCCCGGCGGCGCGTTCCGCGTCGGCGACGGCCCGCACGAGAAGCCAGACGGGATCATCGTCTTTGATGCCGTACCGATTCGCGATCTTTAAGGGGTCGGGGTGGTCTTCGAAGTGTTGGTCTTCTTCGATGTCGCCGATCGGGTAGATGTGATCCAAAGGGGTCGCTTCGTCGATCGGCGGGCGCGGGGGCGTGATCATCGCGTATCTCCATCATCTAGCATCAGTGAGGCGGGGCCGGCGGCGATCGCGGTCAACCAATTTTTGATAATCCGGCTGCTGAGGACCGTGAGCCCTGAGTCGGGCGCGGCGAGGGTGCTGTATCGTCCGGGGCGGTCGCGGATTTCGGTCATGACACGGCTCGCGAGCGCGGGCATGATTGTTTCCAGGCCGCCGCTTGATAGCCATGCGTCGCGGGCCGGATGGGTCATCCAGACCGCGCGTGAGGGTTCACCGAATGCCGAATTATAGACTGCAATCTTGCGGTCTGCGATGTCACAAAGTGCCGATTCCGCTGCCAGGCGGGCGGAATCTTCGCCCGCGCCAAGTAGCCACGCTACCCTTATTTCGTATCCCATTTCGCGCGCGACACTGGAAAGAATTTCGGCTTGAGCATCGACCGTTGAGGATGCGCCCGCCGGCAAATTTACGATGATGATCTCGGGCGCGGCGGCGGCTTCGATCTTATCAAACAGCGTGATAATCGCGTCTTCGCTGCCGTCCGGTCGTGCGAGATCGATTGCGAGACCTGACACACCTGTGATCCCCGCGTATCGGCGGGCGACATCCGCGATTTTGATATCGCCTTCAACCACGCAAACCGGGCCGGCGCGCAACGCGATGTCGACCAGGGCGGCGGCGAGGGTCGATTTGCCCACCCCCCCTTTATCGCCATGTATCAAAATGATTTTTTTCATCGTCATTAGCTCCTCGTAAGATCTTCAAAATTTGAGCCGAACGGCGCGGGCACTGGGGTCCGCACGGCGGGCCTGCCAACCTTCAGCGCCGCCGGCGGTGGTGCAGGGGGGGTCAGCAGGCCGCGCTTGACTCGGCCATCAATCCGCTCAAAAGCCCGCCGCAGGGCCTCGCCTGGCAGTCCGATGACGATCCCGATTGCTGACCATCTCCACCCTCCGGCGCGCGCGGCCCTGATGTCATGATAGTGTCTGATTACGACCGCCCGAACATCCGGCGAGGGCGGCGGGCCGCGTAGTTCCTCGATTCCCATTCCCGATACTCCGATGCGAACACGACAATCGCGTTCATGTAATCTGCATCATCGATGTGAAATGTTTCGCCGCATTTAGCCCGACACCGACCCAGATGCGGCTGCAAATCGGTCATCTCCACCGGGTTACGCCGTCCATCATCTCGATTTCGACCACGAAACGCCCAAAAGCTACTCGAAATCACCGAATTGCAGGCGAACACCAGCCGTATTCGATGACCGTGTGTCGCAATGGCGATCATCCTGGACAGAAACCACGATTATCTTGAATGATTCATAGGTAACTGCTCACCCCCAATCTGATTGGCTCTCATCTTCGACGTGAAAATTTTTCTTGACACGGTCACGGCGGGTTCGATTCACCATCCTCGTGAAACGCGAAACTCTTCTGACCTTTTCCAAGGAGTCTCTGGTCGACCTGGTGTTGGCCCAACAGGCTCAGATCGATCGCCTGATGGCCGAAGTCGCGAGGTTATCGGCGCGAGTGCGTGAGCTGGAAGCCAAACTCAACGTACCCCCGAAAACCCCCGATAATTCCAGCCTGCCACCATCAAAGGGTCAGAAACCCGACCTG
>JAQTXO010000229.1 GCA_028688765.1 Acidiphilium sp.
CAGCCAGGTTGCCACCATCTTGCGATTGGTGGCTGAAGTTGCCCGTTCGGCGCGCCGGATGCTGGCGGTCACCCCGGCGGCGGATTGCGATGCCATCGATGAACCCTCGATTTTGGAATATATGTGCCTTCCGATTTGCATCCATGCGCCGGTTTGTAAACCCGCGACCCGCTCATGCCCGCGCACGAATTGCGGCGGTGATCGTTTTCGCGGCCCGATTCGCTACGCTCCGCTACTCAGCAGGGTGCCGGTTTCCTCTTTCAGATTGACGCCGGTGAGTCGGCGGTGCAGCGCTTCGCGCATCAGCCAGGCCAGCGTGTCGGCGGCGGCGGCGTAGGACAGCCCGCCTTTGGTATGGATATTCGAAATGCAGTTGCGGGCGGAGTCCCGGCATCCCCGGTGCGGTGCGTAGGTGAGATAGATGCCGAGACTGTCGGCAACGCTCAGCCCCGGGCGCTCGCCGATCATGATGGCGCAAAGCCGGGCGCCGAGGCGCTCGCCGATATCATCGCCGATCGCGACCCGGGCCTGGGTCGCGATCACGACCGGGGCGAGGCGGAGCATCGGCAGGCGCGCGCGCAAGGCCTCCAGCATGGGGATTGCGTGGGTGGCTACGGCGGTCGCGGACAGGCCGTCGGCGATGACGATGACGGCATCGTAATCGCCGCGCGGCAGGGCGGCTTCGCACTCGGGGTGGAGGCGTCGCCCCTGGTCGGGGCGGCGGAGATAGGTCTGCCGGTCCGGCGCTTCGCTGCGCACCGTGATGACGTCGCCTTCGATCTGCGATGCCAAAGCCGTAGTATCGAGCACAGCATGGACGGCGTCGCGCGCGAGGGCGTGCGCGGATTGGAATGCGAGCACGTCGCCGAGCGCCATGGCATCGCCGATCCGCCCGAGGCCGATCCGCGCGCTGGTGGTGGCGCGTAACGTTGCCCAAGGGTCGCGGGAGGGGTCGCGTGAAGGGGCACGGGAGGGGGTTGGTGCGCTCACCGCCTCGGGGTCGGTGTGAGGGTCAGCCGGCATCGCTGCCGATGAGGTGGCGGATGAACTGCTGTTCGGGGATTTTCAGCCGTCCGTTGCGATCGGTCATGTCCATCCGCGCCAGCCACGCCTCGAATTCCGGTGCCGGGCGGGTGGCGAAGTTGCTCCGCAGATAGAGCAGATCGTGATACGAGAGGCTTTGATAATTCAGCATCACGTCATCGGCGCCGGGCACGGTGATGACGAAATTGACCCCGGCGACGGCCAGAAGTGTCATCAGCGTGTCCATGTCGTCCTGATCGGCTTCGGCGTGGTTGGTGTAACAGACATCGCAGCCCATCGGCACGCCGAGCAGCTTGCCGCAGAAATGATCTTCGAGCCCGGCGCGGATGATCTGTCTGCCGTCGTACAGATATTCCGGCCCGATGAACCCGACCACGGTGTTGACCAGCAGGGGTTTGAAGTGCCGGGCCACGGCGTAGGCGCGGGCCTCGATGGTCTGCTGATCGACCCCGAAATGCCCGTCCGCCGACAGGGCGGCGCCCTGGCCGGTTTCGAAATACATCACGTTCTGCCCGAGGCTGCCGCGCCCGAGGCCGAGTGCGGCGTTCTGCGCCTCGGCGAGAACGGCGAGATCGACGCCGAAACCTGCATTCGCCGCCTGCGATCCGGCGATCGACTGGAACACGAGGTCGACCGCCCCGCCGCGGTTGATCACCTCGATCGCATTGGTGACATGGGTGAGTACGCAGGTCTGGGTCGGGATGTCGTAGCGGGCGCGCAATCCATCGAGCATGTCGAGCAGAGCGAGGCAGTTCGGCACATTGTCGGTCGCGGGGTTGACGCCGATCACCGCATCGCCGGCGCCGTAGAGCAGGCCATCGAGGGTCGAGGCCGCGATGCCGCGCAGATCATCGGTCGGGTGGTTGGGTTGCAACCGTGTCGAGAGTCGGCCCGGCAGGCCGATCGTGTTGCGGAACGCCGTGATCACGCGGCATTTGCGCGCGACCGCGATGAGATCCTGATTGCGCATCAGCTTCGAGACCGCGGCGACCATTTCCGGGGTCAAGCCCGGTGCCAGGGCCCGCAGGCACTCGGTGTCGGCCTCGTAGGAGAGCAGAAAATCGCGGAGTCCGCCGACCGTCAGGTGCGCGACCGGTTCAAAGGCCACGGAGTCGTGGGTATCGAGGATCAGGCGGGTGACTTCATCGGATTCGTAGGGGATCAGCGCCTCGTCGAGACATCGCCGGAGCGGCAGATCGGCCAGCGCGATCCGGGCCGCGACCCGTTGGGCATCGCTACGGGCCGCGATGCCGGCCAGTTCGTCGCCCGACCGGCGCGGGGATGCGCAGGCGAGCACATGTTTGAGATCGTCGAAACGATAGGTTTCACCGGCAAGCGAGGCCGCGATTGACGCCATGCCGAAGTATAGGGATCAAGGTCGCCACGCCGCAAGAACGATCTGGCGGGGCAGTGCCGGATTCTGGCGGAGCAGTGCGTGAATCAGGCGAGAAATTTTACCAGATGGGCGATCACTTCGCCTGGCTTTTCCGCATGCAGCCAGTGGCCGGTGCCGGCGATCGTGTCGATCGCGGCTTGCGGGAACCGCGCGCGAACCGCCTCGTGATATGCGGCGGGCAGGTAGGACGAGGTCGCGCCGCCGATGAACAGGGTCGGGCCCCGGTAGGTGACGGCCGGGGCGGGATCGGTCCAGCCGACCAGATCCGGCAGGGCGCTGGCGATCGCATCGAGATCGAGGCGCCAGTGCGGTGTCGCGCCGAGGACCAGATTGTGGAGGAAAAACCCGCGCAACGCGGCATCCGGCACGGCGACCGCGAGTGCTGCATCGGCGGCGGCGCGGGTGAGGTCCGGCGTGAGCTTGAGGCGGCGCATGGCATCGATATGATCGAGATAATGCTCGGGATAGGCGACCGGGGCGATATCGAGCACCGCGAGGCGAGCCACCCGGTCCGGCGCGGTCAGGGCGAGGGTCATGGCGGTCTTGCCGCCCATCGAATGACCGATCACCGCCGCGCGGCGGATACCGTGGGCCGTCATGGTCTCCGCGACATCCGCCGCCATGGTGGTGTAGCGCATGTCCGGCGCGTGGGGACTGTCGCCGTGATTGCGCGCATCGAGTGCCAGAACCCGGTGGGTTGCGCCGAGGCCACGGGCGATCACGCCCAGGTTCCGCCCGGCGCCGAACAGCCCGTGCAGCAGTACGATATCGGGTCGCTCGCCATCGCTTGTATGGGTGGCTGTTCCGGTCAATGTCGCATGCAGGCGCATCTAAGGTTGAATCCGCTTGAATATTGGGCCCATGCCGCTAGAGTCGCGCGATGGATGCCGGAATGCAAGACTCCCGCCTCGCGCGGCTGATCGTCCGCCAGGCGCAGAAGCGCCATCTCGCGGCACTCTGGGCGGCGGCGGCCGGGGTCGCGCCGGGGATGACGCTGCTCGATATCGGGGCCGGATCGGGAGCCCTGTCGTTTGAGTATGCCGCACTGATCGGGCCGGCGGGGCGCGTCATCGCGCTCGATCCGGACGGCGAGTGCATCGGCCATATCAGTGCCGAGGCGGAACGTCGCGGCCTTGCGATCCGTGCGATCGTGGGGTCCGCCGAAGCGCTGCCCGCGCTCGATGCCGCACCGGACCGGATCATGCTGACCGATGCGCTGCACCACATGGACGATCCTGCCGCCGCGCTGGCCGCGCTTCGGGCGATCCTGCCGCCACACGGCCTGCTCTTCATCGCCGAATACGATCCGGCGGGGCCGGGCGCGGTGGGGGCGAAGCTGGTGCGACGCACGGCACCCGAGCGCGTCGTTGCATTGCTGGGAGCAGCGGGTTTCACGATCGTTAACCACGCGCCAGCGCCCGACGAGCATTACACCTTCACTGCCACCGCATGATCCGCGCGGCACGGCGCGACCCGGTTGCTCTTGCTGCACTCGGGTTGCTGGCCGGGTTCGGGGCGATCGGCTGGACCCTGCCGGCGCTGATCGCTCCGGTACTGATTCTGATCACGCTCGGGCTTGCTGCCGCCGTTGCCTATGCCAGACCGGTCGGCGCGATGGTCGCCTGGCTGGTCGTGGTCGAGACCACGCCGGAGATGTGGCTGTCGGACCTGATCGGCGATCACGAGCTGATCATTGCCCTGCTGAAAACCGCCGGCCTGCTGATCGTCGGGCTCGCCGCGCTTCGGGATGGCGCGCGGGCCGACCGGTTCAATCCGTCCTATGCGTTTCTGTGGATGTTCGGTACCGGGATCATCCACGGCTTCTGGCCGGGGCTGACGCTGGTGGCTTCGTTCCGCTCCCTGGTCGGCTCGGCGGCCCCGTTTGCCGCCGGTTATCTGCGCCTGACCGGCGCGATGCGCCGTGCGATCATCCGCTGCACCATCGTCGGCCCCTCGATCACGGTGGGCTACGGTGCCGTGCTTGCTGCCCTTGGCGTCCGGCCGCTTTATGGCACCCAGCTCGGTGCCATCCGCCTCGCCGCATCGAGCGCGCCGGCGTTTCTCGGCGGGTTCGCGATGATGGCGATCTTTGCCGGCCTGATCGCGTTCCTCGCCGATGGGCGTGCCCGCCATTGGGGATGGGTCGGCGTCAATTACCTTATTTTGGTTGCGACCGGGGCGCGCTCGCCGCTGGCCATGGCGGTTCTGGTGACACTTGCGACGCTGCTGGCGACCCCCTCGCGGTTCCTTTCGGGACGGCGGCGGGTGGTGCTGCTCGCGCTCGGCGGCGCCGGACTCGGCTTCGTGCTGATGGCTGGTTCGGCGCTGCATTTCATCCGCGTGGTCGATCTGATTCATCTCGGCGATGCCGAAAGCCTCTCGAACCGGCAACTGATCTGGCCGTTCTTCGAAGCCGCCGCGTGGCAATCGCCGGTGATCGGCTGGGGGGTGGGGGCGGGCAAGGTGGTGGTGGCGTTGAAATCGCATATCGGGCGCTTCCTCGGCACCAACGCGGCGCATAACGAATATCTGCGGATCACGGTCGAAGGCGGCGTGGTCGGGGCGGTGGCCTTGTTCGGGATGATCACGATGTGGCTGTGGCGGGGCAGTGCTGCGCTGGCAGTGGGGCCGCGACGGATCATCCGGCTTGTGTTTCTGGCCTTCGCCGTGCAATCCTTTACCGACAATACTTTGATCGCAACGACTAGTCTGGTGTTCTTCACCTGGGCGCGCGCGGTCCTGGTCAACCCTGATGAAAGTCCGCCCACCGCATGACCGGTTCCACCTTCCTCGCCCGTCGCACCCTGCTGGCCGCACCCGCCCTGCTGGCTCTGCCTGCCTTTGCCCGTGCGGCGACGCCCGCAACCGGTTCGGGGCCGATTGCGATCGTGCTGAACTCCGGCGGTGCGACGATTTCGATCATCGACATGGCCACCCGCAAAGTGCTGCGCGAGGAACCGACCTACCGGGAGCCAAGCCATTGGGCATTGACTCCCGACCACAAGAAACTGCTGGTCGCCGATGCGTCGGGCAATGCGATCTTTTTTCTCGATCCGGCCACCGGTGCTGAACTCGGCCACAAGCTGATCCCCGATCCCTACCAGCTCTGGTTCAGCCCGGATGGCCAATACCTCACCGTG
>JAQTXO010000230.1:0-2450 GCA_028688765.1 Acidiphilium sp.
GCTCTCGCGGTACCCGCCAAAGCCACATGCCGCGTCAAAGCGGTTGGTCCCGTTCACCCAGACCACCCCGGCCTTGACCTTTGCCGCAAGCTCCAGAGCGACGCCGATCGTCTCCGACCAGATGCTAGCGGCCAGACCATAGACAGTGTTGTTCGCGAGTTCCGCCGCCTCGGCAGGTGTCCTGAAGGTCATCGAGACCAATACTGGCCCGAAAATCTCCACCTGCGCCGCCGTCGAAGCGGGCCCGACATTGGTTAGCAGCGTGGGCGGAAAGAACAGGCCGGCGCTGGGCACCGTGCTAGCCGGCTGGTGACATTCCGCGCCCTCTTCTATTGCGCAGGCGACAAGCCTGCGGATACGCTCCAGCTGCGCGGGCGCGACAACCGCACCGATATCCGTGCTCTTGTCGAGCGGGTCCCCGAGGCGAAGCGTTTCCATGCGCCGGCGAAGCCTCGCGTGGAAGTCGCTGGCCACTGCCTCATGCACTAAGAGACGCGAACCGGCGCAGCACACCTCGCCCTGATTCAACCAGATGCCGTCGACTACGCCCTCGACCGCAGCATCCAGATCCGCATCGTCGAACACGATGAAAGGTGACTTGCCGCCGAGTTCCAGTGTGATCCGCTTCGTCGTCCCGGCCGTACGTCGCCGAATCTCGCGCCCGACCTCGGTTGAGCCGGTGAATGCGATCTTGTCGATACCGGGATGGGCGACCAGCGCCGCACCCGTCTCGCCGGCACCCGTCACGATGTTCACGACACCCGCCGGCAGGCCCGATTCGATGCATAGTTCAGCAAACGCCATCGCAGTCAAAGGCGTGTATTCGGCCGGCTTCAGAACGACCGTATTGCCAGCCGCAAGCGCGGGCGCGATCTTCCAAGCCAACATGAGGAGAGGAAAATTCCAGGGAATTATCTGCCCAACGACGCCGAGTGGCACCTGGCCCGGAAAGACGTCTGCAAACATTTGCGCCCAGCCTGCGTGATGGTAGAAATGACGCGCGACCAGTGGGACATCGATGTCGCGGGTCTCGCGGATCGGCTTGCCGTTGTCGAGCGTCTCAAGCACGGCGAGGCGGCGTGCGTGCTTTTGGACCAGCCGGGCTAGCGCATAAAGGTGGCGCGCCCGCTGATGACCCGACAGACTGGACCAGAGTGGAAAGGCGCGTCGCGCGGCCTCAACTGCTGCGTCGACATCAGTTTCGTCGGCTATGGCGCAGGTGGCGATGGCCTCGCCGGTCGCAGGATTGATGGTTTCGAAGAGCTGATCACGTCGGCACCAGGCGCCGTCGATGAACAGGCCAAAACACCGGTCGTGACGATCGAGCCAGGCAAGCGCCTCACGCGTGTCTTCGGGTGCGGGACCGTAGCTCATTGTCGTAAATGCTTCCAGAATGTTCATATCCATCGGCGCAGCCTTTCCTTAACCCATCGGGTGGCGGAACGCGGCCGAGTAGCGGCCGGTCACGTTGTGTTCGAGCTGGCGCTCAATGTCGCCGAGCATCGAACTGGCACCAAAGCGGAACAACCCGGAATCAAGCCATGTCGGCCCCAGTTCCTCGCGGATCATCGCGAGCCAGTCGATCGCCGCGCGCGCGGTACTGATGCCGCCTGCGGGCTTGAAGCCAACTGTCAGCCCGGTCTTTTCACGGTAGTGGCGGATGGCGCGCGCCATCACGAGGCCGACAGGCAGGATTGCGTTAGCAGATTCCTTCCCTGTTGAGGTCTTGATGAAATCGGCCCCGGCCATCATGCAGACAAGACTGGCGCGGGCGACGTTGCGCAGAGTCACGAGGTCTCCGGTGGCAAGGATCGCCTTCATATGAGCGGGCCCACAGGCCTCGCGAAACGCCGCAACCTCGTCATAGAGCGCTGTCCAATCGCCGCGGAACACGTGCGAACGAGTGATGACGATGTCGATCTCCCCTGCCCCGGCCTCGACGGAGCGGCGGATCTCAGCGACGCGCTCTGTGAACGGCGACAGGCCCGCCGGAAAGCCGGTGGAAACGGCGGCGACCGGGATGCCGCTTCCTTCAAGGGCGCGAACGGCAGTCTCGACATAGGCGTGATAGACGCAGACCGCCGCCACCGTCAGGTCAAGCGAGTCAGCCCCCAAAGCCTGTAGCAGTTCTGCTCGCACTGGGGTCCGCGCCTTATGGCATAGTCGGCGCACACGCTCCGCAGTGTCATCGCCGGAAAGCGTAGTCAGATCAATGCAGGAAATCGCCCGGAGCAGCCAGGCGGCCTGATAAACCTTTTTGACTGTGCGCCGTTTGGTCATCGTGTCCGCTCGCATTTCCGCAGCAGCGGGATTGATGCGAAGCCCGTTGACCCATCCAGTGTCGAGCGGAATGCCGCGATTGTCGGGATGATGATGTGCGTGAGCGTTCACGATGCGGCTCCAAGAATCTTCTCGACCTCGTTGCGGCTCGGCATCGACGGCGCTGTGCC
>JAQTXO010000230.1:2460-5580 GCA_028688765.1 Acidiphilium sp.
TCCAGCTCCCTCAGAAAGGGCAGCAACGAAGCCACCGTTGAAGGCGTCACCCGCGCCGGTCGTGTCGCGCACGGGTCCGGCACGAAAGGCCGGAACCACGCCTTCGAACGACTCGCCATTGACATAGGCTCCGACCTCACCGAGCGTGATGATGACGTTGCGGACGCCGAGATCGCGCAGCCGGCCCGCCGCTGCTTTCGCGCCGGCCAAATCGGTGATCAGCATGCCAGTCAGCGCCGCTGCCTCGGTCTCGTTGGGTGTCAGGTATGACACCATGGGAAACGCGCTCTCTGGCAACTCGATCGCCGGCGCCGGGTTGAGCAGCACCGGCACGCCGGCCCGGTGAGCAATCTCCATTCCCCTCCAACAGGCCGCAAGCTCAATCTCAAGCTGCGAGACGAAGAAGGATGCGCTGGCGATCGTTGTAGTTGCCGCCTCAACGTCAGAAATCGAGAGACGGCCGCACGCGCCAGGGACGATGATGATCGCATTTTCGGCGGTCGCGTCGTCGACGATGATGGTCGCCGTCCCTGTCGGCGACACGTCGTCGGTGAGGACGAAGTCCGTGCCGATGTGCTCCTTCACAAAGAGGTCGCGAGCCATGTCACCAAAGACGTCGCGTCCGACCCTCGTGATCATCTCGACCCGAGCCCCCTGCCGCGCCGCGGCTACGGCCTGGTTTGCCCCCTTGCCGCCGGGGCCGAAAGCGAAGCTCGACCCATGCAGCGTCTCGCCCCAAGCCGGCATTCGGTCTGCGCGGCAGGCAAGATCGACGAAGAACGCACCGAGAATAACGATCGGGCCGGTCATGCCACTTCGATCTCAGCAGGATCATAATAGACATGAACCTCCTGCAGCCTGCCGTCACGAACGCGGATCATGTTTACACCACCGAGCGGGTATTCCCGCCCTTCATGATCGCGGAAACGAGAGCGCCATTCGAAGGCGCCCCGGTCCCCGTTCTCGACTGCGCCAACGATTTTTACCTCGAGCGTCGGAAAGCGGTCGATGCTCTCCTGGTAGAAGCGGCGGATCTGATCATGCCCGACCAACCGACCAAGGCCAGGCACCAACAGCTCGGCGTCCTCGTTATAACATCCAAGGATTGCGTCGACGTTCCGCTTGCATTCAATTTCCCAATAATTCTCGACAACAGTCCTTGGTGTCATTGGTTCAGCCTTTCATGTTTTATCGGTTCAGCCTTTATACCCGGCAATATACTGCCGGATTGCGGCTATCGACGTGGGGTCTTGGAAGTTCTTGTATGTGACCATATGGTACGGAAGAGGAATAAATTTCGGCGGTGTCTTGGTCGGGTCCTTAAACATGTCGTGCAGCACCTTCACCGCTGTTTCGCCCATCAGCACCGGGCTCTGCAGCACGGAGGCCTTAATGACACCCGATTTGATGTAGTTGATCTCACCGAGATCGGCATCGAATCCGACAACCACCACTTTGTTCTGTAGGTGCATCCGCTGCACCGCCTCAGCAACACCCAGGGCCGAACGGTCGTTGGCGCCAAAAATCACGTTGATCTTGGGATCACGCTCGAGCAGAGCCTGCGTCTCTGTCAGTGCAGTCTGCGGGATCGAGTGACTGATCTGCAGGCCCGCAAATTTCATTCCCGGGAACTTCGCCATCGCCGCCTTGAATCCGTCGCGCCGATCCCGGCCGGAAGTGGTCGAGAGGTTGTAGTCGATGATCGCGTATTCCCCTTTGCCGTGGACCATATTTGCGGCGTAGGTCGCAACGGCTCCGGCCGCCTTCTTGTTCGGGACGGCGGTGAAAGTCACCGCCTTCATCGGCGTCAGTGTCGAATCGGTGGCAATCACCGGGATATGGGCTGCCATCGCCTTTTCAACAGGAGGTAGCAAAGCGGTCGGGCTGTAGGGCACCAGGACAATGCCATCGACCTTACGGGTGATCGCGGTGTAGACCATCCCGATCTGCTTGCCGACATGAGTTGACACCGACGGCGCCTGGAACAGGGTCTTATAGCCGTATTTCTTCGCCTCTCGTTTCACGCCGGCATATTCGCGCAGAAAGTACGGCGTGGCGTTGGATGAGGGAATGAATTCGATCGTCTTCTGAGGCGCAGCGTTGGCTGTCCCTGAAACGAGCACGGCTCCCATCAATCCAACGATCGCCAGCCCGGTGGAACGGGTAACGCAGATTGCGCTCCTGCGCGTTAGTGTCTTGACATTCATGACGCTCTCCTAGGTTGTTGTTGTGTCGGGTATTCATCCTTGCGCATTCAGATCGCGACGCGCTTGCGGAACGAATCGATATAAACCGCGCCGATCACGACGCAGCCGAGAATGACTGTCTGCGAGTAACTCGACACGCCAAGCAGGTCAGTGCCATTGCCGAGCACACCGATAAGCAGCACACCCAGCATGGACGCCCAAACGGTTCCTTGACCGCCGAACAGGCTGCCACCGCCAATGACCACTGCCGCGATCGAGTCGAGCTCGTAACCCGCGCCAGCTGTTGGAAGGGCCGAATTCACATAGGCGGTCAGGAGAATGCCCCCGATCGCCGACAGGATTCCCGACATAACGTAAACGAGCACGATATTCCGGCGTACCGGCAGGCCCGATAGAGCTGCCGCCCGCGGGTTGCTGCCTATGGCGTAGACGCTTCGCCCGAACCGCGTGCGTCTGAGCAGGATCTGTCCTAAAATCGCCAGCATCACGCTGACCATTATGATGTCGGGAAAGACCCCCAAAGCATTAGTGCCGAAGGAGTCGAAAGCAGGGGGAAGCTGGTAGATTGGCTCACCGCCCGTCACCAGGAGTGCGATACCACTCGCGATGCTCAGCGTGCCAAGGGTTACAATAAAGGCCGGAACACGGGTGAAGGCGGTTACGAGTCCGTTGACGAGACCCACACCAAGACCCACGGCCACCGCAACTGCAATGCCGAGAATGATGCTCCCGGCGCCACCCGTTGCACCCATCACCCCAGCGCCGAGCACGCCGGAGAGCCCAATGACGGCCCCCTGCGAAAGGTCGATCCCCGCCGTAATGATTACAAAAGTTTGGCCGATCGACAGGACTGCAATAACCGCCAACGACTGAAGCAGGTTCAGCACGTTGCTGCCGCTCATGAACTCCGGTG
>JAQTXO010000231.1 GCA_028688765.1 Acidiphilium sp.
CATATCCTCCCGGATCGCCCGGAACTCCCCGGCGGTGAGGTTCAGGCCCTCGCAATAAACCTTCTGATCGGCACCCGGCGTCGGACAAAATACGAGGGTCTGGCACTGTTTGATCATGGCGTTGCCCAGCCGCGAGGCGAGGACCGGGGCGGGTTCCTGGGTGGCGAGCAGCACGACCGCGTTGCTCTTGCGCACCGTGAGCATGAAGTCGTTCCAGATTTTGGCGAATAGCGGGTTGAGCAGGTAGAAATTGAACTCATCGCAGCTCAGCACGAAGCGGCGGCCATCAAGGGCGCAGGCGATCCGGTAGAGCAGGTAATTGGCTGCCGGGGCGCAGACGGTGGCGTTGTCGAGGATCGCGGTCAGGTCGAAGCCGACCATCGGCGCATCGAGCGCAACCAGATCGTCATCGCCATCGAACGCCCAGCCGAGGCTTCCGCCCCGGCACCAGCGTTCGAGACGAGCCCCCGCCCCCATCGGATTCCTGAAATCGAGGAACTGCCGCAGGCCGGCCAGCGAGCGCATGTGCGGCGGCATCCGCAGCAGGGCCGCGACCCCGCGCGTGATCCTCGCGTCATCGTCCGGCGGTAGTGGGCCATGCTCATCCATCCGGATCAGCGCTACGATCCAGTCGACCAGAAAGGCGGTTGATTCCGGGGTATCGGGCAGGCCGCGCAGCGGTGCGAGGCCGCTGGGCCGGCCGCCGCGCACTTCCAGATAGTGCCCGCCCACGGCGCGGCACAGCAGCTCGCCGCCGCGATCCTTGTCGAAGAACACGACTGCCCCGCCATCCTTGCGCCCGGCGAAATATTGCGGGAACAGCGCGAGCAGGAACAGCATGAACGTGGTCTTGCCCTGCCCGATCTTGCCGAAAATCCCGGTCATGCCGACCTCGCCGACATGGGGGATGTAGTCGTAATAAGTCGCGGCCGTGGTGCGGAAGCGGCACATTGCCTGCCCCCAGCGACCGCTCTTTGCCCCGCGCGGATAGGCATCGAACCCGGACAGCGCCGCGAAATTGCGCGTGGTGATCGCCCCTGGACGGGTGCGCCAGGCAGTGTTGCCGGGGAGCTGGGCGAAATAGGCGGCCTGGTTGCCGATCGTCTCCTGCACCGCGACCGCGCCGGCATCGGCCAGGGCCGTGCGGGCGGTGCCGGCCCGCACGGCAAGATCGGTGATGGTATCGGCATAGACCGCGAGGGAGAGATGATGCGAGCCCATGGCGAGAAAGCCCGAGGCGAGATGATCCTGCGCATCGGTCAGGCCCTCGATCTGGGAGAGCGCCTGATCGCCGGCCGCGATCATCTGGTTCTGCTTGAGGTTCAGCTTGCCCACCGCCGCGTGTTTGGCGAGGAAACTAAAAGATTGGGACAGCACGAGGGGGAACGGCAGGGATAGAACGCCATCGAGCATCCCCGGATAGGTTTCGGCGGGATATTCACGGACGCCGAAGATCGCGCCGAACCGCGATGAGCCAGGCGCGCGCACTTCATAGGCGCGGCGGCCGAAGATCACCTGATCGGTATAGATCGTATTGCCGATCGGCCCGCTCACCAGGGGGACCGGCAGACACTCCCCGGTCAGGATCAGGCGCAGCGCCTCGGCAATCTCGCTGAAATAAAATTGCCCGTTGGACGAGGACCGCAGGCCAAGCCGGCGCAGCCCGTAGCCCGACAAAGTGCGGGCGATCGCCCCCCAGATATCATCGAGCTGGGCGAGCAATTGCACGGAGGCGGAGGGGTCCCGCTTCTGCATCCTCGCCATGGCCTGCCGATAGAGCCGACCCCCCGCCGCACCGCCGACCGCGCTACGCGGGGCGACGATGACCGACAAAAACCAGGTGTTCTGATAGAGCCGGCCGGTCAGGATACGTTGGCGATAGAGCCGGTCGAGTTGTGCGGAAAACTCACTCGGAAACGCGGCATGCGGCAGATCATCGACCCGCTGGTAGCGCACCAGGTTCGAGCAGATCGTCACATTGTCATCGGCGATGTTTTTCAGCAGGCCGTTGAGCATCCGGGCAATGGCGTTGCGTTCGGCATCGTCGGACAGCTCGAAGGGTAGGCCCGGCAGCTCCCCGACCGCCATGATGCGCTCATCGGTCAGGAGCAGCGCATCTGGCCGGGCGTGCCCGAGATAGGGCAGATATTCAGCGGCGGTGCTTTCCGACCAGCCGGAATTACCGAGCATGACGCCTCGCAGGGCGCATCCCCCGGCCTGTGCGGGGTTTGATCGGAAAGATCGCGGGCGATGACCCGCCCCAATGCGCGGCATCGAGCGCCCGCGCCTTGGTGCGGAGCCAGAGACCCGCCACGCGGACCGCATTGTAGTCGTAGCGGACCAGCTCCCGCGCACCGAGCCAGAGCGGCAGGACCACCAGCTCGTAGAGCGGGTTCTGGATCAGGACGATGATCAACCCGAACAGGACCAGCATGACGGCGACCAGGCCGAGCGGCAGGCCGAGAAACAGGGCCGGCCGGGTTGCCGCGACGAAGAGCGGGTCATGATCGAGCGGTTCCACGATTAGGCGCCGGAACCGACAAAGGTGGTGACGAGATACGAGGCACCGAAAATCAGAACGAGGCCGCCGATCACACCCCCGATTAGGCCCAGCCCTGCCCGTCCGATCATGAAGGCGATGCCCACGCCGATGATCGCGAGCACCGCGATCACCTCGCCGAACGGGCCAAGGATGAACGTCGCCACGTTGTCGAGAATTGTGGTTGGCGACGTGCCGCCCGAGACGACCTGAGCATGAGCAATAACCGGCATCAGCAGCAGGGTCGCCAGCAGCACTGCCGGACGATACCCGGCGATGCGATGGGCGGTGGCGCTGGCGAGCGCCATGGTCTCCGCCGTCTCAGCGCGAAGGTTTTGTAATGTCTTCATGTGATATCCCAGGTTGATGTTGATCAGCTACGGCGGGTGACAGGCGACGGGCGGTAATCGTCACCGCCCGATGACGCGCCAGCCGGGCCGGGCCGGTCGAGCGCGGAAACACGTTCCAGGACGGTGCGGGAGCGGCAGCTTGTCCGACCGGAGCGTCAGAACGGGACGCATCGGGCGTGGCGAACACGCGCCATTTGGGGGCGGGAGCGGCAGGAGCCGATTGAGGGGCGACAACCGGAGCGGCGGGATTGATCTCAGGGACGACGTGGCGGGCAGTGGCAACGACCCGCTGGACATAGCCGTTGTGGAATCCCCGAACGCCGTTCCCGGTGTTATAGTGGGAGAAAGCGGCCTGCAGGGCGGACTGGTCATCAGCAGATGGACCCTGCCGATAATCCATCACCAGCAGCCGACCGGCTGCGCCGAGTGAGGCGCAGGCGTCGAATGCGGTCCGCACCGTGAGGCCGAGACGCGAGAGGTTCGCGCTGTTGATCTGCATCAGACCGAGATCGACGGAGTGACCGGCGCTGATCAGGCTACGCGCCATTGCAATTGCCACCAGGCGCGAGGGTGCCGTGATATCGCGGCCCGTGGTGTTGTCGTGAATCGCCAGCGTGTTGAAGCCTGATTCGGTGCCGGCGATCGATGCCAGCGTACCCGACGCGACCGAGGGTGCGCAGGTCGCTGCCAGATGCCCGACGAGCGCAACGGCCAGGATCATCGCGCCACCGCCTCAAAACAGATCGGTGATTTTGGGAGGAATCTCATGCGTTGCATTTTTCCACAGCGTGGACTATCTGTCAATTTCAATTGCCCATAACCGGTGTAATAGGCAATCGTTTGATAGATATGAACAACTCTCGATACAAGAGGAGGATGGCACGTCCGAAAAAATTTGCCCGCCGAACCCTGGTTCGTTTGACCGAATCGCAGATCAAGGAGATCGGCGAGGTATTGGATGAACGCGAGGACCGTTCGGATTTTTTGCGAGAAGCAGCCGACCTGGAAATCGCAATCAGACGGCTGGATGTTTACCGTGACCTCATAGGTCATCTGACAACGCACGAAACCCTGATCGATTTCTGTGCGAAAGCGGTGCGGCAGGCGGTGCTGAAAAGGGTCGCGGCGTTGAGCGAGATTGACGAAATTGATTCGCGAATGAGTATCGGCCGCGAAGAATAAATAACGGACAGAATTAAAATGAGATCGCAACAACCATTTCTGAAAATCGGCCAACTCCGGCGCGAATTCAAAGCTTTGCGGGGTCATTTATCCGGTTTTAGGGTCCGTCCTTTGGCGGAATCGGATGAAGCGTCGGGTTCTTGGGTATGTTGCTGAGTGTTGATACTAAGATTGCTATCACTGATGAAATGAGGGTTCAATAGGGCGTGGAGAGGATGACCGAGAGCTTGAGCGAATGTGGCCATGCGGTCGATCGAGGTGTTGTTTTCGCCCCGTTCGACGAGCGCGACATAGGTGCCGTAGGTGTCCATGAGGCGACCAACATCGTGTACGGTCAGCCCCAGGCAATTGCGGGCGTGCTGGATGTTCATCCCGAAAATTTTGCGTTCGTGCGCCTTGAGCAACCGGCCATTGATTGCGGACAATTCGCGTTCTTGTTTGATACGGTTTTTCGATTTCGGCTTGGCGTCGTGATCGGCCATCGGATGGAGTTAACCCCCGCTCAATTTGTCACCTATTGTTCACGGAGGTTGGCCCACCGTGCATACGTGACCAGGACTATGCCCCACGTCCCCCGACGCCGGGCCAGTCTCACCAAATGCCATAGTCCAGACGTAACGAACAGAATGAAATCATGGAGATGGTTTGCCCCGATCGCGGCGAACGCTCATGATGGTGTTCGCGAATCGCGCGACGCGCGAGACGCGGCCTATGAACAACATCAGTGCAGGAGGACGATGATACCAGCCTAAAAAAGCAAAAGCCCGCCGGAGAGGCGGGGCTTAAGCGGAGGCTCGATAAATCCGGGGTGCTTTGGCAGCGGCAAACTGACCAAGGCGAATGGGGCTAACTACCCCCCTGATATCGATCATCTGGACGAAAAAAGCAAGCCCTGGCTTGCTCTGGGAAACTGCGTCCTGCTTTAGCCCCCTCCCCTGCCCCGGCGGTTCCCTCACACAACAGGAGAACCCCATGCAGACCGTGCCTACACCCGCCCACCAGGCTGGTTCGAGCAATGCCAGATCGGCATCAGGATCAGCCACCGGCCTTCGCCGCATTACCCCTGCCATGCTGCCGACCGAGGCGACGGCCGAGCGGTTCGCCGGGGGTGACATCACCCCCGGCCAGGCGCTTGCCGCACTCAAAGCCGCAGCGCCCCGGCTGGGAATTTCCCCCCGCATGATCCATGCGATCGATTGGCTGTTCCGGTTTACCCAGCCGCAGGATTGGGAATCCGGTGCCCGGCCCATCGTGTGGCCAAGTGCCGCGATGCAGGCGGCCGAGCTGGGGGTGACAGATACCCAGGCACGGCGGATAAATCGTCATCTTGTCGAGCTGGGTTTGATCGTCATGCGCGATAGCCCGAACGCAAAACGCTATGGCAGGCGGGACAAGGCCGGGCGGATCATCGAGGCGTATGGGTTCGACCTCTCGCCGATCGGCG
>JAQTXO010000232.1 GCA_028688765.1 Acidiphilium sp.
CGAACAGATGAACGCGTTCCGCGCCGCGATGGGGATTCGCGAGGGGCATGAATGGGACAAATTTGAAGGGATCGCCGATCCCGCGCACCTCCGTCATTTCATCCGCTCGGTTCCGTTCGCCACCGAACTGACTACCCAGGGGCGCAATCTCGCCGCCGCCACGATCCCGGTACCGGCCACCCTGCCCCACGGTAAATTCGCGGGACGGCGCATGTCCACCCAGGGCGCTTTCGGCGAACTCCTCGCCGAGATCGGGCGCGGCGAAGGCGAATGCGCCGATCTCGCCCGGCATATCGTGACGATGAGCCCGGATGTGACGGTCTCGACCAACCTCGGTCCCTGGGTGAACCGGCGCGGCGTGTTCGACCGCCACACCCGCAACGACGTGTTCCGCGATGCCAAACTCGCCTCCGCCCAACGCTGGGGCATGAGTCCGGAAGGCCAGCATATCGAACTCGGGATCGCCGAACAGAACCTGTTCCTCCTGCTCGCCGCCGCCGGTCTCGCCGCCCCGATGCAAGGTGCCCGCCTGCTGCCGATCGGCACGGTCTACGACCCCTTCGTCAATCGGGGTCACGATGCCCTGGTGTACGGCTGCTATCAGGATGCAAGGTTCATGCTGGTCGCCACCCCCTCCGGCATCACCCTGGCACCCGAGGGCGGGCAGCACCAATCCACCAACACCCCGCTGCTCGGCATGGTGCAGGACCGGATCGCCGCCTACGAACCCGCCTATGCCGATGAATTCGCCATCCTGTTCCGTCATGGGTTCGACTGGATGCAACGCCCGGAGGGTTCATCGGTCTGGTTCCGCCTCTCGACCCGGCAGATCGAACAGCCGGAGCGGGCGCTCGATGCCGCTGCCGTCATCGCCGGCGCGCACTGGATCACCCCACCCGCACCCGGGGCGAACATCGCAATTCTCTATCAGGGTGCCGTCGCACCCGAAGCCGAAGCCGCCTTCGCCGCCCTGCGCGAAGACGAACCGGGCGCCGGTCTGCTCGCGATCACCAGCCCCGACCGCCTGTTCGCTGACTGGCGCGCCGGCCAGGCAACACAGCGCACCGGAACCCCGGCAAACCGCTCGCATATCGAAACCCTGCTCGCCCCCCTCGCCCGCGATGCGGCGCTGGTCACGGTGCTGGATGGCCATCCCTCGGCCCACGCCTGGCTCGGCGGGGTGCGCGGCCAACGCATCCATACGCTGGGCCCCGATCGCTTCGGCCAGTCCGGCGATATCCCCGATCTGTATCGTATCTACGGCATCGATGAGGACGCGATCCTGAACGCCTGCGCCGCCGCGCTGCTGGGCTGATCGCGTCCTCCCGAAGCGACGGGGTCAGCCCGCCGTGCTGCTGTCGATCCAGCCGATATTGCCGTCGCTCCGGCGGTAGACCACGTTGAGCGCTCGGTTGGCCGAATTGCGGAACATCAGCACCGGCTGATCAGCGAGGTCCATCCGCATCACCGCCTCGCTGACCGACAGCATGTCGATATCGGTCTGGGTTTCGGCGATCACCGTGGCATGCGGGCCGATATCGGGCATGCCCTCCGCGACGATATGCCCATTCGCCGCAGGCGGCGCATCCTCCCGCTCATAGACCTCCTGCAACACATATTGCCGCGCGGCCTCCGGCCGGTCGCGCCCGGCGATTTCGCGGGCATGTTCGTTCACCCGGCGGCGATAGCGGCGCAGTCGTTTGGCGATATGTTCGGCAGCATCGTCGAACGCCGCATGAGCATCCGCCGCCTCGCCCTCGCCGCGCAAGGTCAGCCCACGGGCCGCGTGGACGTTGATATCGCAGGTGAAAAAGCTGCGGGCGCGGCTGAACGTGACATTGGCTTCGAGGGCGCGGTCGAAATACTTGGTCGAAATCACGTCCAGGTGGTTGGCGACATGAACGCGCAGCGCATCGGAAAGATCGACTTGTTTGCCGGAGACCGTGATTTGCATCGCCAGGATCCTTGTTGTCAGCGAATGTTGCCGGCTCGCATTCCTGCCGGGTCAGGGCTCGCCCGAGAGCCCCTGTTCCCGCTTGCGCTGCGCCGAGCCGGGAATACGCATCGCCTCCCGGTATTTGGCCACAGTTCGCCGCGCGATGTCTATGCCTTCCTTTTGTAACAATTTGGCCAGAGCTTCGTCGGACAGCACGCCACCCGGCGCTTCCCCTTCGATCAACGCGGCGATCCGGTGACGAACCGCCTCCGCGCTGTGACTCTCGCCATTCGCACCGGCCAGCGCGGTCGTGAAAAAAAACTTCATCTCGAAAATTCCGCGCGGCGTCGCGATCACTTTGTTGGAAGTGACCCGGCTGACCGTACTTTCATGGATTTCGAGCGCCGCCGCGACCTCGCGCAAGGTCAGCGGCTTGAGAAACCCGATCCCAAAACGAAAAAATCCGTCCTGATGCTGCACGATCTCCCCGGCAACGCGCAGGATCGTATCGGCCCGGGACTCCAGGGCACGGATCAGCCAGTTTGCACTCTGGATGCGGTCGGCCAGAAATTGCCTGGTGTCGCGCGAAGCCCGCGCCGCCATCCGCGCATGATAACCGCGCCGGATCAGCACGCGCGGCATGGTTTCCGGATTCAGTTCGAGCAGATAATCGCCATCCGGCCCGGGTCGCATCAGCACGTCGGGCACCATCGGGGTGATCGGTCCGGCATCGTAGCCCGCACCGGGTTTGGGATCGAGGCGCCGAAGTTCGCCGATCATGTCGCGCAGATCCTCGGCGTCGACCCCGCAGCGCTCCATCAGGGTCCGGTGATCGCGGCGGGCGAGAAGGTCGAGATTGGCCAGAAGTGCCATCATCGCAGGGTCGAGGCGGTTGCGCTCGGCGAGCTGAACGCTCAGGCACTCGGCAAGGTCGCAGGCAAACACGCCGGTCGGATCGAACCGCAGCATGATCTGTCGCACCGCCTCAAGCATCTCGATCGGGACGCCGAGCGAATTGGCAATGAATGCCGGGGGTTCCGCCAGCCGTCCCGCGGCATCGAGCGACATCAGCAGCGCCGCAGCGATCCGCCGCCGCGCGAGGTCGGGAAATGCGAGGCGGATCTGTTGCTCAAGATGTTCGCGCAGATCGGGGGGCCGGTCGGCGATCTGCCCCATCCAGTCATCATCAGCGAAATCGCCGCCGCGTTCGCGGGCGCCGTCCGAACCCGTGCCGGCATCGTATACGTTCGAGAAATCGGCATCGAGCGGCGGTGTCGTGCCATCCAGATGTCCCGACTGAACCAACGCGTCGCCGCTCGATCCTCCGGCGGCACCAGGATCGGCAAACCCCGCGGGCTGCACCGGCGCGCTCTCCGGCAAGTCGGGCGCAGCGTGGTCCGGCAGTTCCGGCCCCCCATCGAGCCGCTCGATCAACGGGTTCTTGAGCAGTTCATCCTCGATGAACTGATTGACTTCGGTATTGGTGTATTGGAGCAGTTGGATCGCCTGCCGCAGTTGCGGCGTCATGACCAGTGACTGGGTATGCCTTAGATCGAGGCGGGGTCCGATGGACATGCATGGATCATACCAACTTCCCTAAGTCATTGGAATATAGGGCGATGAAAATGGTGCGATTTTTGCATGTCGTGATTTTGGCATCCATTTTTGGGACGCATGAGACTCACCATCAGAACGCCGCCATCACTTTGATGATGGCAGGCCCCCCGACCACGAGAAACACGCATGGCAGGATGAACACGATCATGGGGAGCGTGAGCAGCACAGGCAGGCGAGCTGCACGTTCCTCAAATTTCGTCAGTTGTTCCTGGCGAAGCTCGGCCGACAGGGTCCGCAATGCCTGGGTCAGCGGGGTACCGTACTGGATGGTCTGGATCAGGGTCGATCCGAGCCGTTTGAGACTGTCGAGACCGGTCCGGGCGCCAAGCGCGGTGAGCGCATCGCGCACATTGTTGCCGATCCTCATCTCCTGGGCCGTGATGGTGAGTTCCTGGGCAACGGCATCGTGGGTTTCACGAATTTCGCGCGCGACGCGGACCAGTCCGGGTTCGAGGCTCAACCCGGCATCAGCACAGATCACCATCAGGTCGAGCGCATCCGCGAGACCGGCTTCGACACGTTTGACGAACCGCTTGCGCCGTCGGGTGATCACCATATCCGGAAGCAGCAACCCCATGATCGCGGCGGCACCGATCAGGCCGATCCGCGGCATTTCCGGCAGGCTCACCATATGAACCAGCACATAGGCCAGAACCGGCAGGCCAAACAGCATCAGCACTTTCGCCCCGACGAACAGACCCAATGCACCCTGATCGCGGATTCCGGCCATGCGCAACGTATGCCTCAGGTCGGCCAGGGTTTTTGCGCTCAGCAGACCGCTCCGGGCGACCGCGAACCCCAGACCGATCACGATCCGGACATGGAGTTTCTGCTGTTCGGTCCCGTCAGCCGCGACGAGTGAGACGCCGGCAGCACGGGCGACGCGGCGCGCGATTTTTTCCTCGTCGATCACCAGTTTCAGCATCAGCATCGCAAAGCCGGAGATGAACAGAAAAAACGCCGGGACGCCGAAATAGAGGATGTTCATGCCACGGATGCCATGGGGTTCAGCTCAGGCTCCGCCGGATGATCGAGCGCATGGTCATGCTGCCCATCACGAGCATGCCGACGGCCATACCGAAAATGACATGACCTTTGCGGGTGGTGAACAGAATGTTGAGGTAAGCGGGCTGGATCAGCTCGATCCCCAACCCCGCGACGATGGGAATACAGCCTAGAATCAATGCGCTCGTACGAGCCTCCGCCGCCATGGCATAGCCACGCGCTTTCATTGCGACACGCTTGCGGATCACTTCGGACAGGGTTTCCAGGGTTTGCGCCAATCCGCCACCCGCCCGCGCCTGCAGGCTGAGAGCGGTCGCGAAAAACCCGTATTCGGGCAGGCGGGAGCGCTCGGCAAGGCCGCGCAGGGCCTGATCGAGCGGCGTGCCGATCGCGACCTGATCGGCGATTCGGGTGAACTCCTCGCTGGTGGGCTTGCTCAGGTCGCGCCCGACGATCCGCAAAGCTTCCTGCACCGGGATGCCGACCCTTACGCACCGCACGATCGTCGCCAACGTATCGGGAAACTGGTTGAGCAGCGCGGTCGACCGGCGCGCATGCAGGGTTCCGAAGACGGTTCGTGCAATCAGGATGATCATCGGCGGCCAGAGCAGCAGACCGAGGCCGCCGAACACCATGGCGATCAACATGACGATCAACCGGGCAACGACGATGCAGCCGAAGAGCACGAGCCACCACGGTGCCGGGTAATCCCGGGCGCGCAGCAGATCGACGCCGAGGATTGCCAGAGCGGACGACAAGGGGGCCTGGAAGCGCGCGAGCGGGCTGACGGCTTTGGGTTTTTGGTCGGCCTCCAAGACGACAAGACCGTTGGTCACCCGATCGAGGCGGCCGGCGAGGCGCCGCTGGAGGCGGTCGCCCTGAAACATGTTGACCGCAAGCAACAGCAAGGCGGCGGTCATGACGATGCTGAACATGAGCAGAAGCGGG
>JAQTXO010000233.1 GCA_028688765.1 Acidiphilium sp.
ACCCACACAGCCACCCTCCGCCACTTGCAATGTGCCGACGGCAAATGAACTTATGCGATGGACACGCCGCGCAACGCTGATTGGACTTGGCGCTGCTGCGGCGGGAGCCGCACTTACAGGATCGGCACTTGCCGGCGTGAACGCCCCACTGACAGCTCTCGCGCCACGTCCACCCGCACCAGATTTCACACTACCCAGCGTCGCCGGTCCGACCTATTCGTTGAAACAATTTCGCGGCACTGTCGTGCTGGTGAATTTCTGGGCCACCTGGTGCCCGCCGTGCCGCGCCGAAATGCCGTCGATCGAGCGGCTGCATCAATCGATCAAAAACAAGGATCTTCAAATCCTGGCACTGGATCAAGGCGAGACGCAAAGCGTTGTCTTTGCGTACCTGGGTCAACTAACGCCGTCACCAACCTTTCCAATCCTCCTCGATCAACATAGTAAAGTGGCAGATGCGTTTCACGTCGCGGGTATTCCAACCACGTTCCTCATCGATAAAATGGGGCGTATTGCCTATAAAGCGGTTGGCGGGAGGAATTATGCAGATTCTGACATCCGCTCGATTATTGAAAAATTGATCGCAGCCTGAATAATGACGCGCTATCCACTAGCTACCTTATGCACCGACAATAAACCGCTTCCACATTAACTTTGGACATCTCATTCATCCAAGCTTTCCGTTCTCGAAATGCAAGGGGCTTGTGCATGCATGGCTGATGGATAAGCGACCATCTGGCATAGAATGTCCGCTTTTGGGGGAGGCTAAAACGTCCTCCTATGGCCGGGATGCAGCGCAAAGCTGCCGGCCTGTCTTCTGCTGGAGTTGGCCGAAAGCGGTCACAAACTCGCGGACACCGCGGCTCAACGCGAGTCACGGTGTGCCCTTGCTTCGCCGCAGTTGGTCCACCGCAGCCCTGGCAACGCTCTGAAACATCTCCCGGCCAACCGCACATTGCCGACCCATTTGCTTGTCAAGTTCTTCTTCGGCCCACCCGAGCGCCCCGATTTTAAGCGCGGCGGCCCAAAGATATTTCACCGCGTCCGCTGCATCGGTCGGGGCCGGATCATATCCACCGCCGGAGAGCAAACTGGACAGAGCGAACAAAGCCACCACCGCAGCAAATTTCGGCTCCTTGTCCTGAAAATCCCGAGCGGCGCGCACCAGCGTCGATGGGTCGGTACCGGACGTCGCTGCGCAATCGATGGCGATGTCGAAAAACCCCGCATCCTTTGCCGCGGCGAACCATTTCGCCTTGTCGCCACGGGAAACCATAAGATCCAACAGCATCTGGCGCCGGTCACGGTCAGGATACTGACGGATCAACGAGCGGTAGACCGCAAGGTTCGTAATCCCTTGGGCGGCTTGCAGACCGTAACGCCGATAGGCGTCGTCCGAACGCCCCTGTTTGATCAGTACGGCTTCACAAAACCGATCAACCGCACGCTCGTAGAAATTCGCATTTGTTTTGCTTCGAGTCTCTTCCGCATACGCAATCGCGCTCTCCCATAACCCCTGACGAAGCAGAGCTTCCGCACCGAACCGATGCCACGGCCAGAATTTGACCCGACGCATGGCGAGGAGTTCCTGAAGTTCATTGTAGCGACCGAGTTCGAGCAGGCAGGACAAGCAGATGGATGCGCCGGTGACGTGGGTGAAGGTTGCATGGTCGGTCCAAGCCAGACGCACCGTTTCGATCAGCAGGTTTGCATATTTTTCCATCCACTCGGGATATTGGGCAATTTCGCCCCAACGTTCTTCCAGCGGCGACAGGTAGTCGACGCCATCCTCCTGAATCGCCTCGAACAAACGCGCGAGCCATTTACCTCTCGCGGTGGGCGTCGCGGGCGCGGCAATGAGGATCGGGATCAGTTCGTCGAGTGTGCGTGACACCGCCGAACCAAGTGCACCGGATGAGCTGTCGATACTCTGGAGCGATGGCCAGATACGTTCTGCCAGCGACACGACGCCGTCCCCGGCCAAGACCGGATCGGTCTTTGCCACCGATCTGATTTCGGCGACGGCCGCCTTGAGCCGATCGACGGCAAGGCGCGATCCGTTCCAACCATAGGCATTGGCGCGGAACTTGGTCCTGAACTGCCATTTATGAGAAGCCACCATCAGTCCGACATCCCCCGATCATGCAACGTTAAACTACCGCCTTTAGGTCCATCGGAGATAGGCCACGATTTCTTTGTCGGGCCGAAACCGGTTTGCGGAGGATTCTTGGAATGTAACGCAACTTACGCGTGCGTTCCTTTGTTTGAACGTAGAATTGCGCCCGGCATCCCGAGGTCGATCTCGGGCGGCTTGGCCATCCAGTCTCTGAGCTTCGACCATCGTCGCCGGCCTGAGACGTTCCGCACCGCGATGGCCACGGCGCGGCGGCTGCCCACCAATACGACCAGCCGTTTCCCGCGGGTGATGCCGGTATAGAGCAGATTGCGCTGCAGCATGGCATAGTGCTGTGTCAGCACCGGGATCACCACGGCCGGATATTCCGATCCCTGGGATTTGTGGATCGTCGCGGCAAAGGCCGGCACCAGTGCATCGAGATCACCAAGGCCATAGACGACATCCCGGCCATCAAATCCGACGGTGACCTCGCCAACCTCGGCGTCGACCCCGCCGATAAACCCGATATCGCCATTATAGACCTCGCGATCGTAATCGTTCTCGATCTGCATGACCTTGTCGCCGGGGGCGTATGTCCAGCCGAATTTCTCGACCTTGGGCGCACCATGCGGGTTGAGTGCCGCCTGCAGATCGACGTTCAGCGACCGCGCACCAACCCCGCCGCGCGCCATCGGGCACAGAACCTGGATGTCGCGGATCGGATCCAGTCCAAACCCCTGCGGGATGCGCGTCTTCACCAGTTCCACGATCCGCGCCACCGCTGTTTCGGGATCGTCCGCCTGCACGAAATGGAAATCACTACCCGCATCGCCACGAGCAAGGTCAGGCATCACGCCCCGGTTGATCCGGTGGGCCGTGGCAATAATCCGGCTCGACGCCGCCTGCCGGAAAATCTCGGTGAGCCGCACCACCGGCACGGTACCCGCCTCGATGACGTCAGCCAGAACCTGACCCGGTCCCACGGAGGGGAGTTGATCGACATCCCCGACCACCAGCAACGCCGCGCCATCGGGCACGGCGCGGGTCAGGGCGTGCATCAGCGGCACATCGACCATTGAAGTCTCATCTATTACCAACAGGTCACACTCCAGCGGATGATCCTCGTTCCTCCGGAATCCACCGCTGGCCGGATCGACTTCGAGCAGGCGATGGATCGTCTTCGCCTCAAATCCGGTGGCCTCCCCCATCCGCTTGGCGGCTCGGCCGGTAGGAGCGGCCAACAAGATGCGCACGTTCTTGGCAGCGAGGATCTGCAGGATCGCGCGCATGATCGTTGTCTTGCCAACCCCGGGTCCGCCAGTGATCACCAGAAGTTTCGTGCGCAGCGCCAACGTCACCGCCGCGCGCTGGCTGGGGGCCAGTGTCATGCCGATCCGCGCTTCGACCCAGGGGATCGCCTTGTCGGCATCGATCCATGGCCAGGGAAGATCACCGACGGCAATCCCGCGCAATCGCTCAGCGATCGCGCGTTCCGCGCGGTAAAGTCCCGCCAGGAACACACAGGGCGTCTCGCCGATCCGGTCGGCTATCACGCTTCCCTCCAGACACTCTTGGTCCAGCGCGACGCGGACCAATTCGGAAGGTACTTCGAGTAGACCCTCCGCCAGCGCGAGCAGTTCGTTCGTGGGCAGGCCGCAATGTCCATCGTCCATCGCTTCGGAGAGCGCATATCCAATCCCGGCACGCACCCGTATCATCGCCGTCTTCTCAATGCCGAGCCTCATGGCGATGCCGTCCGCGGTCTTGAACCCGATCCCACGGATATCCCGGGCCAGGCGGTAGGGGTTCTCACTCATGACCTGCACGGCATCGGCCCCGTAGGTCTTGTAGATCCGTACCGATCGCGCGGTACTGACACCATGGCTGTGCAGGAACACCATGATCTCCCGGATGACCTTCTGTTCGGCCCAGGCGGTCACAATCCTCTGGGCGCGCACAACGCCGATCCCAGGGACCTCACGCAGTCGCTCGGGGTTTGCCTCAATCACGTCGAACACCGCTGTCGCGAATGCGCGGATCAGTTTCTTCGCGTAGACCGGACCAATACCCCGGATCATCCCCGATGCCAGGTAGCGTTCGATCCCCTCGGCCGTGGTCGGCGCCGAGGTGCGCATGAACCGCGCCCTGAACTGCTGGCCATGGATACGGTCATTCACCCACTCGCCGGTCGCCGTCACCCATTCGCCCGCGCTGATCATGGCGGCATGGCCGATCACGGTGGCAAGTTCACGATGACCCCGCGCCTTCACCCGCAGCACACAGAACCCGTTTTCCGAATTGTGGAAGGTAACGCGCTCGACCAGGCCGGCGAGGACTTCGCGTCCCGCCGAAGCTTCGTCTCGAACTGACCCGCCGGAATGCTGATCCATGGCGACATGCGACGCCTTGAGTGGCTGGAGGTCAAGACTGATGAGCAGACTGCGACCCATACCCATCACGGCATGCGGTTGCTTCCAGAACGCCGATCGACGATTAGCGCTCCATTGCCGATTATACCCAAACATTCCGGGTTACGGCCTTGCGTGCGTGGTATGGAGAGACGGTCAATCGTCATCCAGACCGTAACAGCGCTCCCCGTCGTCGGTCATCTGATCCTTCAGGAGTTCGGCACGCAGCCGCTCCGTTGAAAATTCGGTGGCATAAGGTTTGATCGCTGCGATGAGTTCGTCCGGCCGATGATAGGATCGGTCATACCCGCCGGTGCGAAGCACCAGTGCTGCCGCTTCGATCTCATCGCGGGATGCCCCGGCATCCCTTGCGCGCCACGCGGCGTTATTGTCGAGTACGTGCGCAAAGAAACTCTGCGCACCCGGATCCCAGCCGATCACCACCTCGATATTGCGGGCTTCGTTGTCGAGTATGCAGCGGCTCATGATTTATCCCTTCCCTGCTTGAGTGGCCTATCCCATCCGCGGCCTTGATGTCGGTTTCGCCGCAGGCCGCGCGAAGGCAGCGCCGGCACGGTCAAGGGCCGCGATCTGGGCTTGTGTCATGGAGTCCCAGCCGTCGCCGTTTTGTCGGATCACGCGGGCGAGATGCTGAGCGTGCTCGGCCAATGCCACAGACGCCTCCCGCTCCTGGGTTTTTTGCTGGAAATGCTTGGCGGGATCCTCGCCGGCGGCTGCCGTCGTCTCCACCTCACGCTGGAATTTCATCCAGCGTTCGGTTGATCTCGATTTTCGGGACCGGCTCTCGACGATCTGCTCCTGTTGTTTGTGGATCAAATCCATCAGTTCGACGCCAAGCGCTTTGCGTCTCTGCTCGGACATATCCGCGGCGGCGCGTTTCCACAGATCAGACGCCGTGATCGGTGTCGTGTCACCGATTGCCCGGCTGAGCCGTTCCGCTTCGAGCAATCCTCCTTCC
>JAQTXO010000234.1 GCA_028688765.1 Acidiphilium sp.
AAACTCGCATCCTTCAATGCCGTCGAGTTGAAAATCTCATTCATGATGATGATGCTGTCTGCTGTCGCGGCATCGAGCAGGGCATGAACCCGCACCAGATCGTCATGCAGCTTGCCGCGCAGCGTCGTGAGCGCTTCCTCACGTTCGAAATGGGTGAACATCCGGTCGAACATATGCAGTCGTGCCGCAGTCCCCGGCACCGTGCAGCCGAGATTGGCAAAATAATGCATTTGGCCGAACGTGCGTGCGAACGTGGTTTTTCCCCCCTGATTGGGGCCGGTGACCACCAAAATCCGTTCGACGCCATCGAGGTGAAAATCATTGACGACGACAATCCGGTGCTCGCCCAGTAATTTATGCGCCAGCGCGAGATCGAACCCGGACTCGACGCGGATATTGTGGTCGTCCGCCAGCACCGGATAACAGAACGCGAGACCCGCCTTCGCCATGCGATCGGTGAAGACGAGCCACGCCACATAGAAGTGGATCTCCCGATCGAACCGGGCAATCACCGGATCGATGAAGGTTCGATAGCGGATGACGAATGCGTCCAACCGCGCAAACACGTCGGCGTTCAGTTTGGCCACACCGTGCAGGATCTCGCCGGCCACCTGATTCATGACTGGGGAGCGGTCGATCTCCAATTCATGCGGCTTGCCGCTGCCTTGCTGAAACTTCTGAAACAGCGCCGCGATGATCGCATTGTAGTCCGGTTCATCCTCGAAACCGCGCACGGTCACGTTGTTGTCACGGATCAACACGGTATAGCGGATGGCGGCCAAGGCAGCGCGCAATCCTGCAACCTCCTCGCGCATCGCAACAAAACCGGGCCCGGCGATGTGGCTCTGCACGGCATCACGGAACACACTCAGCCAGGAGGAACCAGTGGTTGCCGCGCCGAGGTCCTCGACCAGCGCCGCCAGCCCATCGCCATACTGGTCGATCGCCTCGACCAGCCGGGCCGCAGCCTGATGCGGATAATACGATTTTTGGGCAAACGTGCTCCGTTCCCGCGTCGCACGCATCGAGGTGGCGAACTTGCGGATCGCGGCACCGATCGCCGGGTCCGCGACATCACGGAACATCGCCTGCCGTTCGTCGATCACGGCGTGTTCGTGCGGGATGATCGAGAACAGCGGCTTGAGATCGTAATCGGCAAACCCGGCCGTCACGGCTTCGATGATCTGGTCAATTGCCAGATCCCCAAAATAATCCGGTGGGTCGTGTGGCGGCTTCATGCCCTCCTGTGTGCCGTCGGCAAAGAGAACGCTGATGCTATGCATCGTGGCCGGATCCACCATGCAGCCTCCTATAGATTGCGCGCGATGTACGCACCGAAAAATACGGCGACGAAGCCGAGCACGACCGAAAGCACGACGTAGAGCAGCGCCTTCAACATCTCGCCGTTTTCCACGATGGTGAGGGACTCGAGTTCGAAGGTCGAAAACGTGGTATAGCCTCCGAGGAACCCGGTCAGGATGCCGGTTCGGATCGCCGGGCCGACGGTCAGTCGTTCCAGTGTCTCGATGAACAGAAATCCGATCAGGAACGAACCCATCACATTGATGCTCAGCACCGCCACCGGAAATTCCCGACCATAGACGTTCTGCATCAGAATGGTCTGGCCGTAGCGCGCCCAGCAACCCAGGGTGCCGAAGATGGCGATGGCGATCAGCGTTCGGATCATGGAACGTCCTTTGGTTGGTTCAGAACAGCGAGATTGCGAGAATGACCACGAGCAGCATGCCGAGGATGGCGAGGTAGAAATTCAGATGCCCCGATTGCAGCCCGCGAATGCGCCGGGCCAGAAGGACGACGAAACGCGTCACGGGGCGGAACAGGATCGGCCCGAAGATCGGCGCGACGTCGTGGTCGAAGCGCAGCCGCCTCACGAAATAGGCGGACAAGGTGGTGTCCCGCTCGGTTTCCGCCGTGGGTCGATAGACGAAGCTGTAGAATGTCCGCAACGAGTTCGAGAAGGTGAGCGCCGTGGTGGCGGTGCCGACAGCCTCGCGCGGTGAGCCGCCATACCAGACCGGCACCCGTCTGATCGCCCCGCGCCGCACCGCAAAAGCGAGCCCGATCGGCAGCAGGGAAAGCAGCGGCATCACGATGACCAGTTTCGAGGGTGAGATGAAGGCAAATTTGTCGGTGAGCGGCACCAGCAGCCAACCCGGCGTCATTTTCGCCGCCGCATCGAGCGCCGGATCGGTGAGATCGGCATGGGTCAGCGCGCCCAGCCAGGTGGGCATGCCCACCGCAAGAACCAGCACCCCGAGGCCGAGCAGCGCCACCGCAATGGTATGCCCGGTATCGACCTTCGCCTCGGTGGTCTGCGCGCGCCCCTGCATGCCGATGCCGAACAATTTGACGAACGTGGCGAAGGCGATGGCCGCCGTCAGCGCAAGACCCGCACCGGAGAGCACGAGGGTCAATCGCCCGGCGAGATCGGGCAGATGGAACCCCTGGAACACGGTCTGGAACATAAACCATTCGGAGACGAACCCGGCCTGTGGCGGCATCGCCGCGAGGCTCATGACCGCGAACAGCGCCCCCGCACCGAACACGAACCGGTTGGCCCGCAACACACCGCGCTGGACGATCGCGAAACTGCCGGTCGCGCCGTAGATCCCATCAGCCGTGAGGAACAGGCAGCCCTTCGCCAGCGCGTGACCCGCGAGATGCAGCAATGCCACGGTGAAAGCGAGCGCCGCCAGCATCGGTTTCCCGCCGGCTTCGAACAACAAGGCCGCCCCGAGCGCGATCACCGCGATCGAAGCATTCTCCGCCGATGAAAATGCGAGCAGGCTGCGCCAATCCTCCTGCTGGAAGGCATAGAGAGTGGTGAGAATCGCGCTGATCACGCCGATCGCACAGAGCAGGATGCCGAACCCCTGATCAAATCCGGCGGGCATCCATACCATCATGCCGCGCGCAAGGCCGAAGAACGCGGCATTGAGCACCACACCGGACATGATGGCCCCGGTGGCCCCGGAACCTGCGCCATAAGCCCCGGGAAACCACTCATAGAACGGTAACAGGCCGAGTTTGGCCCCGAACCCGATCAGCAGCAGCACTCCCGCGATGATCGCCACATAGCCCGGCAGATGCAACCCGGCCGCCCCGAACCTGACGAAATCCAATGTATGCGCGGCGGCCCCGAAGCTCAGAAGGGCAACCAGGAGACCCACCGCTCCGACTTCCAGCAGCCCGAGCATAAAAAGCACACGGTGCCCCGGCCCTTCGGCCAAACCCTCGCCGAGAACCATCGCCGCCCCGCCGAGGCTCATGAGTTCCCAGGCGATCAGGAATTGCGCCCCGTTCTGAAGCCCGAACACGCCGAGTGACCCGAGCAGGCTGAACGCCATGCCGAACAGCCACGTCCGTCCCCCGCGTCCTGCCGGTGAGCCGAGCAGGGCCACGAACAGGGCGGGAGCGAGGCCGAAGCCCATCAGCCAGAGCGCTGCGGGCTGCAGGCGAAAGCCCGTCGCGGAATCAGCGATGCTCAGGAACGGCAACTGCACCATCTTCGTTCCATCGGGCAGTGCCAGGATTGCGGCCGCGATACCGCAGCCGCAGCCGAGCGCCACAAGAATCCGGCCCACCCCGAGGCCGGTTCCCGCCAGCGCGATCAACGCCGCCACGAGCCACAGCAGTGCCGCGGCCGCGATCAGTTCACCGGCCATCGAGATGCCCCTGATCGACTTGCACGGGCCGCCGATCGAGAAACATCAGCAGCGCCGCAATGATCGCCGCCGGGTTTGGCGGGCAGCCGGGAAGATAGAGATCGACGGGCAGAACGCCCTCCAGCCCGGACAGGCACGGCCCATCCGGGGCAATCCCACCCGATACCGCACATGTCCCATACGCCATGACCCAACGCGGCTCCGGCATCGCGTCCCAGGTCCGGCGCAGCGGATCGAGCATCGCCCGGGTGACCGGCCCGGTCACGAGGAGCAGATCGGCGAAGCGCGGTGAAGGGGTAAAGAAAATCCCCAGTCGATGCAGATTGTAGAACGGATTGTTCAGGGCCTGAAGCTCGGATTCGCACCCGTTGCAGGAACCGGCATCGACATGGCGGATATGCAGGCTGCGGCGGAAACCCCGGCGGGATCGGGCGGAGTCGGGCGTAACCGGTTGGGTTCGGGCGGTGCGCAACGCGTCCCGGTCCCGGGTGCCGAACGCCCAGTCATGCGTCTCGCTCAGCGCCCCGGTCGGGCAGGTCTCGACGCAGCGCTGGCAGACGACGCATCGGCCATAGTCGAGCACCGGTTCCGCTGCGTTCAGCCTGATCGCCCCGGTCGGGCAGGCCTCGATGCAAGCGGTGCAGCCGGTCGCGCATTTCGTGTGATCGAGGCGCGGCATCCCGATCACCCCCTCCTGCCCGTCCGGGCCGGTCCCGAACGGCCATGAGGTGCTCGCCGATCCTTCGGCGAGACCGATCAGCGTCCAGAGTGCCATTCGTCTCTCCCTGTCCGGAACATCGTGGGGCGCTTCATCGGGCACAGCCCGCTATGGTGAGGCCGAAGCTCGCCTCGTTGATCGCGTAATCCATCATGTTGGTGTCGTGTACGGTGTAGGGAAACACGCGCCAGTTCGAGAAGGAGGGCGATTTGATCTTCACGCGGGCCAGCCTTCCGTCCGCATCGGCATGGACCGCGTAGATCAGCGTTCCGCGCGGTGATTCCGCCCACCCCATCCCCTCCCCCCCCGGCGGGAGCACACAGGGTCTGCGGATATCGCCGTCCGGGGTCAGGGCGAGGGCGCGCTGGATCATGGTGATCGCATTGTCGATCTCATCGATCCGCACCCGCGCCCGTGCATGGGCATCGCCATCCGCATGCCCGGCGACCTTGAGCGCGATATCGGGGTCAGCGTAGGCGGCGTAGCCATGATCGCGCCGCAGATCGCGGTCGAGCCCCGAAGCGCGGCCCACCGGCCCGGTGGCACCTTGATCGAACGCGATATCGCGCGCCAGAACGCCGGTGGTGGAGAGCCGGTCGAAATAACTCTCCGAGGCATCGAGCCGGGCGATATATCTGCGGATCGGGGAGCGCAGGGCATCGAGAGACCCGGCCAGTCCTTCCGTGCGGAGCGCACGCCGCAATCCACCCGGTGCAATCACCCCGCGCAGAAACCGGCTGCCCGTCACCCGGGCATTGATCTGCTTGACCCGCTCGGCGAGCAGCACGCCCTCGGCATGGCCGACCTTCAGCGTCGTGGTATCCGCGAGATGACCGAGGTAATGCAGATGATTGTAGAGGCGCTCCAGTTCCGCGATGATCACGCGCTGGTAGCGTGCCCGATCCGGTACGGTGATCCGGGCGGCAGCCTCGATCGCCTGGGCGTAGGACAGCGCGTGCGCCGCACTCCCGACGCCGGACACCCGCTCGGCGAGGATTGTTCCGGTCTCGGCATCGCAGCCGACGAAGCGATCCTCCATCCCGCGATGCTTGAGAAACAGATGCGGCACATAGTGCAGGATGGCCTCAC
>JAQTXO010000235.1 GCA_028688765.1 Acidiphilium sp.
GGGGGTCAAGGGATCATTAATAATATTATGGCACTACAAATAAAAGCAAAACATAAAGTATGCAATATCAATATGTTACGCGGTTTCGTTGCAAATTATAATCGTTTTTGTGCTAAAGATGGGTTAGCGCGGGCTTCAGGCAGCATGGTCGGTCGTCCTCAAGCGTTGTGCTCTCTGGCGCACTGGCTTGGAGGCTGCGGTGAGCGACTGCAATCGGTTGATCTCGGTTCTGTGGAGCGAACTGCTTGCGGAGCAGCGGCATCGCCTTTGCTAGCGCTGGGGGAGATGGCCCTTGGTCGGGTGCGGCACGCGGCGATCATCGAGGAGATATCCGATGATGAGCGAAGATTGCACGCTGAGGAGTGAACTCAATTTCATCGATCGATCCTTCCTCCACGAATCATGAGAGTCGTCATGCTTGGTCGTTCTCGATCGCCCAGGGACTTACCACCCTCGATCGGGCGATCGGATATTATTCGGGGCAGCCTTACCCGGTGCAGGGCGTCGAGACCCTGATCGAGGCGACTTATCGGGCCCAGATCGCACCCTGGTGGCAGATCCAGCCCGATATCCAATATGTCATCAACCCTGGCGGCGGCATTCCCGATTCGGTCGATCCCGCCCATACGCTGCGCAACGAGCTGGTGATTGGAATTCGAACCAACATCACGTTCTGAGCCGCCATTGACCTTCCGATCATGGGAATGTCTACATAGGCAGGGTACCGAGGACGAAACCGATGGATCAGACCGTTTCACCCCATGCCATCCAGGCCACCTCAAAAGGTGATGCCACTTCCTATGATCTCGCGATCGAGGGTATGACCTGCGCCTCCTGCTCGGGGAGGGTGGAGCGCGCCCTGCGCAAACTGCCAGGCGTGGATGAGGCGAGCGTCAATCTCGCCAGCGAAACAGCACGCGTCACAGGCCATGGTGTGAGCCGCGACGATCTGATCGCCGCAGTCGAAAAGGCCGGCTATGGCGCGCGCGGCATCGATCCCACGGCACCGGACGATGCCGTGCGCCACGACCAGGCCGCACGGCGCGACATGATCGACCTCGTTGCCGCCGCAACCCTGACGGCACCCCTGATCGTTACCATGATCGCCGAGCTTGCCGGTCTGCACTGGATGCTGCCGGGTTGGCTCGCCCTCGCTTTTGCCACGCCGGTGCAGTTCTGGATCGGCGGGCGTTTCTACGTCGCGGGCTTCAAGGCACTGCGCGCCGGAGCCGCGAATATGGATGTGCTGGTCGCGCTCGGCACGTCGGCGGCTTATTTCATGAGCCTCTATCTGCTGATCCGCGCATGGCTCGGCGGCGGCACGCCGGACCTGTATTTCGATTCCTCCGCGGTGGTGATCACCCTGATCCTCGCCGGTCGCATTCTGGAGTCTCGCGCGCGGCGGGAAACCGGCGCTGCCCTGCGCGCCCTGACAGCCCTGCGTCCCGATCGCGCCATCCGGCGTGCGCCCGACGGCAGCGAACGCGACATTCCCACTGCCGATCTCCGGCGTGGCGATATCGTGGTGATCCGGCCCGGTGCGCGCATCGCGGTGGATGGAGTGATCCGCGAGGGGGAAAGCCAGGTCGATCTTTCGATGATCACCGGCGAGAGCATTCCCGTCGCTCGTGGTCCGGGCGATGCCGTCACCGGCGGCGCGATCAACGGGGACGGGCTGTTGCTGGTCGAAACCACGGCGGTCGGTGCGGAAACCACGCTGGCCCGCATCGTCCGGCTGGTCGAGACTGCTCAGGCCGCCAAAGCGCCGATCCAGAAGCTGGTCGACCGGGTAGCAGCGGTATTCGTTCCCGCCGTGCTCGCCATTGCGCTCGTGACTTTGATCGCCTGGCTGATGGTTGGGCTGACGCCGGAAACCGCGATCCTGCGTGCTGTGGCCGTGCTGGTGATCGCCTGCCCCTGCGCCCTTGGCCTCGCCACGCCGACCGCGATCATGGCGGGAACCGGTGTCGCGGCTGGCCACGGCATTCTGATTCGCGATGCCGAAACCCTCGAGCGGGCCCGCACGGTCGATACCATCGCCTTCGATAAAACCGGCACGCTCACCGAGGGCAAGCCGGATATCATCGCGCTCGATGCCGCCACCGGTAGCGAGCCGGCGACTGTCCTCAGGCTTGCGGCGGGCCTGCAACGCGGGAGCGATCATCCGCTTGCCCAGGCCGTGATCCGCCGTGCCGCCGCTGAAACTGTTACCATTCCTGCAGCCACCGAGGTTCAGTCCCGCCCGGGTCGCGGTGTGCAGGCGGTGATCGAGGGGCAGGCGCTCGCGCTGGGGAGCATCCGCCTCATCGACGACGCCGGCATTGTGCTCGAACGCCCGTTGGCCGCGCGCGCGAAGGCGCTCGAAGCGGATGGCCGCACTATTTCGTGGCTGATCAATCGCGGAGAGCGCCGCGTGATCGGCCTGATCGCTTTCGGTGACGCCATCAAGCCCACCGCCGCTACAGCGATCGCGGCACTCCACGCGCGGGATATCCGCGTCGCGTTGCTGACCGGTGACAATCAGGGCAGTGCCGCCGCCGCCGCCCGATCGCTCGGCATCGACGAGGTGATGGCCGGGCTGCTACCCGAGGACAAGGCGATCGCGATCGGCCGCTTGCGCGATCAGGGCCGCATCGTCGCGATGGTGGGCGATGGCGTGAATGACGCGCCCGCGCTTGCCGCCGCCGATCTCGGTATCGCCATGGCGACCGGATCGGACATCGCGATGCATACCGCCGGCATCACGCTGATGCGTGGCGATCCTGCGCTGGTCGCCGCCGCTATCGATATCTCGCGGCGGACCTTCGGCAAGATCCGTCAGGGTCTGTTCTGGGCGTTTGCGTTCAATACACTCGGGATTCCACTGGCGGCATTTGGTGTTCTCACCCCGGTCATCGCCGGGGCCGCCATGGCCGCCTCCAGCGTGATCGTGGTGACCAACGCCCTCACGCTACGCCGCTGGCACCCGCCGACCGCGTAGTAACACAACTGAAGCCAGCGGATGCCAAAGGCTCAGCCTTTGGTGGATCGCGGTAGAGCCCGTCGTCACCTGTACTCCCTCATTTCATACTCTCAACAGTCCCGCCATTGCCTGCGCGGCGGTGCTATCGGGAAAAATCCGCGCGAGCGATGCATCATCGAGGCCGAATTGTGCCTGAATGACCCCTTTGGCGAGGCTGCGGATGTCGGCGGTGGGGGCAAGGTCGCGGTTCTCGAATAATTGCGTGGATGCCAATCCCGGCCAGTTTGCCCGCACCTTGCCGCCCGCGACGTTGCCGCCCGCAAGGAACGCCACGGTTGCCGTACCGTGATCGGTGCCGTGGGTGCCGTTGATCCGGGCGGTGCGTCCGAACTCGGTAATGACCAGAACAGTCGTGCTGGCCCAGGCCGGTCCCAGAGCGGTACGCAGACCTGCGATTCCGGCATCGAGATCGGCGAGCGGGGCATGGAGCAGGGTCATCTGGTTGGCGTGCGTGTCCCAGCCTTCGAGCTGGAACGCGGCGATTCGCGGGCCGCCCGTGCTTGCCAGCAACCGCCCGGCGGCGTGGGCGAGGGCGGGAAAACCGTAGCCGTGCGCCGGGGTGGTTTCGTTGGCGGCATCGCCTTTCAAGGTCCCGGTCGTGTCATCGGGAATGGCAAGTGCGGCGTGGTCGAACCGCGCGGCGCGCAACCCGTCCGCGATGGCAGGGCCGAATGCCGGATCGGGCCGGTTCAGGGCGGCGACCTGGGCGTAGAGATCGGGAGAGGGTTTGGCGAACCCTGCCGGTGCGTAGGAAGCGATGCGGGTGCTGCCGCGCAGCAGCAGGGGCACACCCATCCCTACGGCCAATCCGCGCCCCGCGACACCGCCTGCCGGCAATTCGCCGACCAGCCGGTTGAGCCAGCCCGAGGTGATGCCCGCGTGATCGATCCCGGTTTGGAGATAATCCTGCGCCTCGAAATGGCTGCGGGTGCGATAGGAGCCGGCGATCGCATGCACCGGGAGCACCTGGTTCGCCCGATACAGCGCATGAAGATTTTTCAGCGCCGGATGGAACGCGAAAAATCCGCCGAGGTCGAGCAATTGTGCCTGATCCGGCACGAGGGGCGCGCGCAGGCGGCTCAGGTTGGCATCGCCGTAGGGAACCACGGCTGCCATGCCGTCGAGCGCGCCGCGCAGCAGGACAACAACAAAACGCTGGTCGGTGGGGGCTGCCGCCAGTGCCACCCTGGCACGGCCGGCGGCGGCAATGGTCGCGAGGCCGAGCAGACTGGCACGACGGGTGAGGGCGAGGGTCACGGCCTATCTCCTCTGGAATTCGGGGGCGGCGAACAGCATGGCCAGAGCTTCGCGCGGCGAACCGGCGGTAGCGATCGCGGTGGCGGTCGCGGGTTGCAGGAGCGGACCGAGAGCGGATTGCGCCACATCCATCGGTGCCGCCCCATCATGCCGCCCGGCGATCGTATAGGCGAAATCCACCCGCGCCAGCACTGCGTCCGATCCGGTCCAGTCCGATCCGTGATCGGACCAGCCATTGGGTAAAGGCGCCGCCCAGAGCGGTTGGCCGAGTTTGCGCAGGCTGCCGAGCATCAGGCTGATCGCCCGCGCAAGGGAGACAACGTAATCGAACGGGGTCTTGATCTTGGTCAGCGGGGTCCACGCGGCGTTCAGGCTGATCAATGCTATGGAGGTTGCCCCGAGATCGCCTCCGGTTTCGGTCAGCACGTCCGCCAGATGATCGACCGCCGATTGCGGTGGACGATCGGCGATGAAATGCCATGCCAGCTTGTGCGCCAGCGCGCGATAGGTGGTCGGGTGGGTCGACAGGAACCGCAACGCTTCGATCCCGCCCCCTTCGCCGGGTGGAAATCGCCGGCCCAGCACGATCTGCGATCCCGGTTCATGGGCCATGGGCCGGAACTTGAAGCCGGTGGGCTGCGCCTTGGGATCGATCGACCAGCCGGTGAGCAGCTTCGCCATGTTGGTGACGTCGGCCTGGGTGTAGTGCGCCCGCAGGCTCACCGTGTGCAACTCCATGCATTCGCGGCCCAGATTTTCGTTCAGCCCGCGATGGGTGCGGGTTCCGGCCCGGCTGCCCGGCCCCACCGAAAAGGCATTCGCCAGATATAACAACATCGCCGGATGGCGCTCCGCGGCCAGAACCATCGTGGTGAAATTACCCGTCACATGCGGCCTGATTGCCTCGCGCATAAACGGACCGACCAGCGGTGCGACACCGCCCTGCCGGATCGAGGTGGTGAAATGATTGGCCCAGAACCACACCAGACGTTCGCGAAACGGCGCGTTGGTGCTCAGGGCCCAATCAACCTGTGCCTGTGCATCGCGCAGAAACATTGCCCGGCTCACCGGCTTGAAATTGCCCTTGAGCGGCTTGCCGGTAGCTAAAATCCGCTTGCGGGTCAGGACGTCATCCCGCCGCGCCGCCAACGCATCTGCCCCGCTCGGCAACCCCGCCGACTGCGGATCGACAAGAAACGGGTCCGGC
>JAQTXO010000236.1 GCA_028688765.1 Acidiphilium sp.
CCGGATCAGCAAAACCACCTCGATCCAGGGCGTGCTCTATTACGATTATCTCCTCGAACATCTGGTCAACGGCAATGGTCCGAACGACCTTCCCTGCGGTCCGGGACCCGATGCGGGTTATCTCTGCCAGGGCGGTCCGGGCAATTCGCTCAGCACCATGCGTGGCGGCGCGCCGATCCCGAATTTCCTGCCCCGGCCCGATGCCGCAGGCTATTACCAATACGGCGAGCTCGACCTCAATTCGACCAACACCAACGGCTATGGCGGCTCGCTCCAGATTTCGAACACCGCGCCGGTATTCGGCCTGCACAACCACATCATCGCCGGGCTCAGCTACGATGGTGGCTTCACGACATACGATGCCGCCGCCTACGATGGCGGCATAACCACGATCTCACGCGTCTATTACACCCCGCCCGGCATCCCGAATCCCGGCTATCTGGTCGACGAACCGGGCACCGTCCCGGTCGGCGTCGTCATCCGCAACGCCTATTACGGCGCCTATCTCTCCGACACGCTCAACCTGACGAAACAATTATCGATCACCGCCGGCGGCCGTTTCAACATCGCCAACATTGCTTTGCACGATCAGGACCCGCCCGACCCCAACGCGCCGGGGGCGGGCCTATCCGGGCGTCACTATTACGAACATTTCAACCCCGCAATCGGTTTCGCCTACAATGTCACCCCGTTGAGCACGATCTATGGCGGCTATTCCGAAGCCAACGCGGCACCCACCCCGGCGGAACTCTCCTGCGCGAGCCCGCAGGATAGTTGCGCCCTCGCGAACTTCATGTCAGGCGACCCCGATCTGCGCCAGATCGTCGCCCGCACCGTCACATTCGGGCTGCGCGGCGCCGCCCTCGGCCCGATCGGCTCAACCCTCAGCTACGATATCGATTATTATCACACCATTACCAACGACGACATCGAGTTCCTCCAGTCGCCGTACAACCCGACCGGCAGCGGCTATTTCAGCAATATTGGCAACGTCAAACGCGCCGGGTTCGACCTCGCCCTCCGCCTCGATGCCTCCCGCTGGCACGCCTATTTCACCTATTCGCGGGTCAGTGCGACATATCAGGACAGCTACACCGAACAATCCAACAACCCCGCCGCGAATGCCGATGGCAACATCACCATCCTGCCGGGCGATTTTCTGCCCGGCATCCCGCGCAACCTGTTCAAGCTCGGGGGAAGTTACGACGTCACGCCGAAATGGTCGGTCGGCCTGTCGGGCGTCGCGCAAACCTCGACCTTTCTCTATGGCGACGAAGCCAATCTGACCCCGCCGCTGCCCGGATATGTCGTGCTCAATCTCACGACCCGCTATCACCTGACGCCCAAGCTCGAAGTTTTCGGCGTGATCAATAACATCACCGACGCCACCTACTACAATTACGGCACGTTCTCCCCGGCTGGCGGCGTCTACGTCGCCCAGGACCCCAGCTTCAGCAATCCGCGCAGCTACAGCATCGCCGCACCGATCGCCGGCGTGGTCGGAGTGAACGTCAAATTCTGACTGAGCGAAACCCGAGGCAATCGCATTTCAAAACAGGCCCGGCAATTGGGAGAGGTATCAGCGGCCACGAAAACTTATCTTTATATCAATGGTATGCCCGATAATAGCATTCTTGAAGATCAGATCGAGGATGTGGATGAGCCGGCTGCCCGAGCCAAAACGCCTGCCATTCAAGCAACCGGCCGAATTGGACATTGCTCATAATTCGTGTTCAAGCTTTCTGCTGGCACGGGAGGGCGGCAGGAATGTCGAAAGCGCTTTCGCTGGATTTGCGGCAACGAGTCGTCACCGCTGTGAATGATGAGGGGCTGAGCCATCGCGAGGTGGCGGCGCGGTTCAAGGTGAGTGCTGCGAGCATCAGCCGCTGGCGTACGTTGGAGCGGCACTCTGGCGATTTTCGGCCCGGACCGTTGGGAGGCAACCGGGGCAGCGCAGCGATCGAAGCGCATGCCGGCACGATCCTGCGTAACTTCATAGCCCGCCGGGACATAGCGTTGAGGAGTTGCATTGCTCGAACCGCTGCCCGCCACTGGCATGATACGTGATCCCTCGTCCGTCAGATTAACCTGATCGCTCGGCAGCGGGCCGTCCACTTGCGGCTGCGGCACGCGCCGCGCGGCTTCTTGCCCGTCTCCGCCGTCTTGGCCTCGCGGGCTGCGAGGCTTGGCCCCATACTCGGCTCGCTCGCGCGTATGGCGTTCCTTTGCGCGCGCCTCGATCACCGCCTTGGCGCGGGCGATCTCGGCCAGCCGCTTCTCTCGCCGCGCCAGTTCCTCCGGGATCTGCATCCCGTCCGGAAATTCGGTCTGATCGACCGCCTCGGCCTTGCCCAGCAGATCGGCCACTTCGGCCTTCAACGCCTCGATCTTCCTCGCGTGCTCGTACGACAGCGCGCTGTGGCGGCTGGCGCTGGCGTGGATCTTGGTGCCATCCAGGGCCACCGTGCCAAGCTTGAGGACCCCCATCTCGCGGGCCACGCCGAGCACCTGTACGAACAGCGCCTCGATCTGTTTGAGGAAGCGGCGCCGGAATGTGGCGATGGTGTCGTGGTCGGGATGCTCATTGGCGGCGATGAAGCGGAACGCCACTGAATCATGGATCGCCCGTTCCAGGTTGCGGCTGGAAAACACCCCCGTAGCATAGCCGTAGATGATCAGGCCCACCAGCAGCCGGGGGTGATAGGACGCTTCGCCCGAACCGCGATAGCTGCCGGTCATCGCCCGCAGATCCAGTCCCTCGACCACTTCCACCACGAACCGCGCGAGGTGGCGTTGCGGCATCCACTCATCGACCGATGATGGCATCATGAAGTCCATGTCGCAGTTGATAGGGCGGAAGTTGCTCATACGGCGGAGGTTCTGGGCGGCGAATCGTGTAACCTGATTTTACCACTTAACTCCGCCGCGCGTTAAATCCGACAGACTGCTAGGCATGCTTATATCGAGACCGCAACTTATCTCGTGATATTGAACACGCCAATTACACATTTCTGTTATCATATTATAACTCAATCACACAGTTGTGACATACTATAGAGTATCCCGTGTCGACTGATATCCAATTGTAGGTATGCGTATCGTCACATGTCAAAGTGACCCATAATGGTACATTTTGTCACATGTATAGTCGGCGCGCTATTCCAGCTCGTTCGTGGCGTTAGTGTTTTCGAGTCCACCTAGTCGCCGAACGCTTTAGGTCCTGGCAATCACGATGATGTTAACCGAAGAGAGCGTTAGTTGGCCCTGGATTTGCTTCAGACGTGCTCAGCCGGCGGGTAGGTTCGACTGGTTCCGATGAGTTGTAGCCAGCACGATGGAACCGGTGATCGGCGCAACAACGAATACAGGAAGGAATTAAGATGCTGAGGATGAGATCGATCTACAAGTCGTGGATCTCGGGGGGAGCGATTGCCGCCTTGGGATTGGCCGCTGGGGTGTCGCTTACCCCGTATACATCGGCGCTTGCAGCAGCCACGACCAATACATCGCTGGTTGCCATGCAAAAAAACCCAAACCAGTGGGTGATGCCTACCGGGACCTATAATAACTGGCGCTACAGCAAGCTCAAGCAGATTAACACGTCAAACGCGAAGAATCTCGAAGCGGCGTGGACGATGTCGACTGGGACTGATCGGGGACTGGAAGGTCAGCCGATCGTAGTCGGCAACATGATGTATTTTGAGACGTCCTACCCGAATAATATTTTTGCGATCAATCTGAACCATACGAGCCAGATCGCATGGAAATTCGAGCCGCCGCATGATTCGAATGCGCCTCCGGTCGCCTGCTGCGACGTGATCAATCGCGGTCCCGCTTACGGCGACGGCATGGTCGTTGCCGATGCCTTGGACGGCATGGTGTATGCACTGAACGCCAAAACCGGCAAGCTGGTGTGGCAGGCAAAGAACGCCCACCCGACCAAGGGTCAGACGATTACCAGTGCTCCCATGGTGGTAAAGAATCTGGTGATGGTCGGCGTCGCCGGCGGTGAGTTCGGGGTGCGTGGCTATATGACCGCGTATAATCTCAAGACAGGCAAGCGTGTGTGGCGCGCCTACAGCGAAGGGCCGAGCAAGGATATGCTGATCAGCCCGACCGCTACAATCAACGGTGCGACCGGCAAGCCGGTCGGTCCGCATTCCAGCCTCAAGACATGGCAGGGCAATGAGTGGAAAGTCGGTGGCGGGACGACCTGGGGCTGGTATTCCTACAGTCCGAAGCTTAACCTAATGTACTACGGCAGCGGCAACCCCGGTACTTGGAACCCAAGTCAACGTCCTGGCAAGAACCGCTGGTCGATGACCGTATTTGCCCGCAACCCGGAAACCGGTGAAGCCAAATGGGTCTACCAGATGACCCCGCACGATGGCCGGGACTATGATGGCGTCAACGAAATGGTGCTGGCCGACGTGAAATATCACGGCAAAGAAGTGCCGGCAATCGTGCATTTCGACCGCAATGGTTTCTGCTACGTATGGAGCCAGGCGCCCGGCAAGTTGCTGGCTTGGCACAAATATGACAGTTCGGTGAACTGGGCATACCGGATCAGCAACAAAACCAACGAACCGGTTGTGGATCCCGCCAAGATGACCGCTCAGGGAAAGGATGTGAAGGACATCTGCCCCGCATCGCAGGGCGATAAGGATGAACAGCCTGTCTCCTACGACCCGCAGACCGGTCTGTTCTACGCGCCGCTGAACCACCTGTGCATGAGCTATCAGGCATTCAACGTGAAGTATAAGGCGGGGTTCCCGTATGTGGGCGCGATCGTCAACATGATCCCGGGCCCGGGCGGCTATCGGGGCCGGTTCATTGCGTATAACCCGATGACCGGCAAGACGAAGTGGTCGATCCACAGCATGTTCCAGGATTGGGGCGGTGCGTTAACCACGGCGGGTGGCGTCGGCTTCTATGGTACGCTGAAGGGCCAGTTCCGCGCGGTCGATCTGAAGACTGGCAAGATCCTCTATCGTTTCAAATGCCCGTCCGGCATCATCGGCAACCCGATCACGTACATGCATGATGGCAAACAATACGTCGCGATCCTGAGCGGGGTCGGCGGCTGGGCGGCGATCGGCATGGCGGACAGCCTGCACAAGTCCAGTGCAGGTCTCGGTGCCGTCGGCCTGACCGCAACCCTGACCAACTATACGAACCTTGGCGGCACACTGATGGTGTTCGCGCTCCCGACCACGTCTGCGGGCTAGGAGATCATCAGAAGCCCACCAGCCCGGGTGCTCCCTCCCCGGGCTGGTGTCTTTTTTTCGCTGCTCACGAAGAGCCGACAATAAGACCTCTCAACATGGACCACTTTGATTATCGGAGTACGATAGATGTCAAAACAACTGAACTATTGTGCGATCACCCTGGGGGTCGCAGCACTACTCAGCTTTCCAGGAATTGCATCCGCGGATGCACAATCCACGACGCCGCCCGCCAATAGCCATGTGCTGCGGGG
>JAQTXO010000237.1 GCA_028688765.1 Acidiphilium sp.
GCGATCCTGCCAGTTGAGGATGCGCGAATAAACCTCGGTCCCGATCACCAGTGCGGTGCGGCACTGCCCGGCCCGGATCATCGCATCGGCGATCGAGGCCGCATAGATGAAGCCGGAGCAGGCGGCGGAGATGTCGAAGGCAAAACCGGCAGTGATGCCGAGCGCGCCCTGGATGGTCACGGCGGTGGCCGGAAATCCGTGATCCGGTGTCGAGGTGGCGACGATGATCGCATCGACCGATCCGGCGTTGATCCCGGCAGCGTCGAGCGCGCGCCGTGCCGCCTGCTCACCCATGAAGGCGGCGGTTTCGTGAGGGGCGGCGATGTGGCGCTGGGTGATGCCGGTGCGCTCGCGAATCCATTCATCCGAGGTATCGACCCGCGTGGCCAATTCCTGGTTCGAGACGATCCGTTCGGGGAGGTAGCCGCCGATGCCGTCCAGCGTGGTGGCGGGATTGCTCATGGCCCGAAGGCAATCGGTGTGGCGACCGGCGGGGCAACCGGCGTGGCGACCGGCGTTGGCGGCTCGGCGACGAGCGCCGCCCGATCGTCGTGCTGGCGCAGCCCGTCCCTGATCCGCTCGTTGAGCCGGTTGACGATCATGTCCCTCGCGACATCGACCGCATGGGCGAAACCCTCGGCATCGGGGCCGCCATGCGATTTGACCACGACGCCGTTGAGCCCGAGCAGCACCGCCCCGTTGTAGCGGCGGGGATCGAGCCACTCGCGCAGCCGGTTCAGACCGGGCTTGGCAAGCACATAGGCGAGTTTGGCGGCGATGCTGGCAGTGAAGACGCGCTTCAGCAGGTCGCCGACCAGACGCAGGGCCCCTTCACCGGTCTTGAGGGCGACGTTGCCGGTGAAGCCATCGGTCACCACCACATCGACGGTGCCGCCCGCAATATCGTGCCCCTCGACGAAACCGTGGAATTGCGGGCCGATCGGGCCGGCGCGCAACGCCTCGGCGGCGCGCTTGAGGGTTTCGTCGCCCTTCATTTCCTCGGACCCGACATTGAGCAGGCCGATGGTGGGTTTCGGCAGGCCGAGCACGGTGCGGGCGAACATCTCGCCCATCACCGCGAATTCGACGAGGTTGCGCGCATCGCAGATCATGTTGGCGCCGAGATCGAGCATGACGACGTCGCCCTTGGCCGACGGCCCGATCGCCGCCATCGCCGGACGGTCGATCCCCGCCATGGTCTTGATCACGATTTTCGCGAGCGCCAGCATCGCCCCGGTATTGCCGGCCGAGATGACCCCGGCAGCCTCGCCATTGGCGACCGCATCGATCGCCCGGCGCATCGAGGCATTGCGCAGGCGCAACGCCGCGGTGGGCTTGAGATCGTCGGCGATGATTTCGGTGGTCGGGCAGATCACCACACGCCCGGCGAGATGCTTGCCCTTGCTGATCAGCGGCTGGATCAGCGCCTCGTCACCGAAGACATGGAACATCGCCTTCGGATGACGAACCGCCGCGATATCGAGTCCCGCGATGATCGACTCGGGTGCGTGATCGCCGCCCATGGCATCGACCGCGAGAACCGGCACGCTCGCCCCTTCAGCCATGGTCATTGATCGGTCATCGTCGTCATCGGTGGTCCGCGCGGAAAGCCGGGAGCAGGGCGGTCACCGCTGGTTCAGACCCGAACCGTGCCCTTGATGTCCTTGCCGGCGGCCACGACTTCACGGCCGTCGTAATGACCGCAATGGCCGCAGACGTGATGCGGGCGCTTCAGCTCGCCGCAATTGCTGCATTCGGCGTGCGGCTGGATGACCAGGGCCTGATGGCTCCGGCGCATGCCCTTGCGGGACGGGCTGGTTTTTCGCTTGGGTACGGCCATATCAACTCTCGTATTTTCTGTAACGGCGGCGCAGCAACGCGCTACCGCCCCGCAAGGGGAGGTTCAAGCCCCCGGCGTCTAGCAGAGCCATCCGGCACGGGCAAGCGCAGCGCTGGTTTGCGCGCCGCTACCGTTCATCATTGCGGCTCGTCATTCCCGCGCTTCGCCGCGAGGGCGGCAAGCGCGCTGAACGGGCCGATGCGCGGTGCGGTATATTCCCCGGGCGTCGCAACGCCCGGCTTGCGGGGATAGGGGTCGAGCGCAAGAGCGAGTTGCTCGGTCAACACCGCGCCGAGATCGACCATCGTGCCGTTGGCAACGATCTCATCGGGTGCCTCCGGGTCGATCGGCGCCTGATCGAGATCGAGCGCCTCGGCCTGCGCCTCGGTGAGCATCAGGAGGGCTGCGCGTTCGCTGATCGTCTGCTCGAAAGGTTCGAGCGTCACCACACAGGTCTGGATCACGGTTGCGTTGAGGACCAGCGTGGCGGTTGCGTGATCCGCCGCACCGGGATTTCGCACCGAGCTCAACACGAATTCGCCGCGCAGGGCGGCAATCGCCGGAAGTCCGAACGCGGCGGCGATACCGGCGCACGCCGCTTCATCGGCAATGACGGTGACCGGCAGCGGGGCGGCGCCCAGCCGGACGAGATCGACTTTATACGAGAGCGGGGCTTGGATCGGGTCGGTCATCGGGGCATAATGCCGCATCTTGCGCGAAGCCGGAAGCTCGCCCATAGAACCGCGATGATAGGCCAATGCCCGTCATTTATAGATCTGTCGAGAATGAGGATTGAGCCGCGTGCGCAGACCCGCCATCAAGCTCCACCGCCTGCTGCCCCTGATGCTGTTGCCCGCGCTGGCCGGATGCGCGGTATTCTCGGCCGCGCCGCACTACCGGGGCAATGCGGTGTCCGAACATCAACTCAAGCAGTTGACGCCCGGGGTTTCGACCGAGGCCGATGCCACGGCGCTGCTGGGAACGCCGACCCTGCATGAAACCTTCAACCGCAACGACTGGCTGTATGCGAGCCAGGTGACCAAGCGGCGGATCGGCCAGACCCAAGGGGTGCTGCGCCAGAAGGTCGTGGTGCTGCATTTCAACGATAGCGGGGTGTTGCAGTCGATCCGCAACGTCAACCAGAAGCAGGCGGTCAGGGTTGCGATGGCGTCAGGCGCGACCAAGGCGCCGGGCGGCACCGCGAGCCTGTTCCAGCAGCTTGTCGGGGGCGTCGGTCACTATAATCCGGGTCTCGGCGCGGGTGCGGGCGGCTTCGGCGGGACCGGTAGCTCCGATATCGGCGGTGCCAGCGGCAGCAGCGGGCTCTCGGGGTTCTGAGCATGACGACACGACGCCGCCTGTTGGCCGGATCGAGCGCAATGGCCGGGATCGCGGCCTTGCGGATCGCGCACGCGCAGTCCGCGTCGCCCCTCACACCCAACAGTTTCACACCGGGGGCCGATCCCGAAGCGCCGCAGCTCGACGATGTCGTGGCGCCTGGCTTGCAGCGCGATGTGATCATTCGCTGGGGCGATCCGGTGCTGGCGAATGCGCCGCCGTTCCGGCCCGGTTTCGTCACCGAGGCGGCAGCGGCGCGGCAGTTCGGCTGGGATGCGATCATCGCCGGCATCGTCAACCCGCCGCAGGCCCAGGATGGCATCGCCCGGATCGTGATGGTGCTGAGCCATCCGGACGTTGCGCCACGAATGGTGTTTCCCGGCGGGGTCGACCGGCCCCGGATCGCGGGCAAGATGCAGGGTGCCTCGGTTCTCAACCTGTCACAGCGCGGTGGCCGTTGGGTGGTGGTGGATGGCGGCTACCAGTCCCGCCGGATCACGGACGGTACCCTGTGCACGATCACCGGCCCGGCCGCGGCCTCGATCGGCCCGAGCGTTCAGGGCGTTCTGGCACCGGGGATCGGCTGCATCACGCCGTGGAATACCGTGCTGCTGCCCGAGGGGCGGACCAACTCATGGGTTGCCCGCCTCGCTGACAAGGCAGCGGGATTTTCCAGCCCGACGGTGGGTGCCGGATTCGGCTGGGTGGTCGAACTCGATGCGCTGAACCCGACCTCCTTTCCCGCCAAGCGCACGGCATTGGGCCGGATGCCGCGCGCCGGAACCGCCTGCGGCATGGCGGGTGACGGTTCGGCCATCGTGTTCATGACCGAAGATGCGCCGATGGGGCGGCTGTTTCGCTTCAAGGGTGCCGCACCGATCGGCGATGGGTCCGGCGCGCTCGATGCCGGAACCCTCGCGGTTGCGACGCTCGAAGGGTCCACCATCGTCTGGCGCGATCTGCCGCCGGGGCTGACCAGCCTGACCGCGACGCTTTCAGCGGCATCGGACGGAGCGCGGTTCGATGCGCCCGCCGGCATGGCGATCGGCGCGGACGGGACGCTCTACCTCGCCTGTTCCGGCAATCCGGGGCGCGGGGTCGATCAGGTCGATGCGCTCAATCCCCGCGCGGGTAACGGTGCCGGCCATATTCTGGCGCTGGCACCCGCCGGCGGCGATCTGGCGGCATCCCGCTTCGCCGGACGGGTGATCCTGCTCGGCGGCAACCCCAACACCGACCCCACCGCACGCTACACCCCCGGGTCTCTGGCCTGGCTGCGATCGCCCTATACGCTGAACTTCGATGCCGCCCATCGGCTGCATGTGGGAACCGATCAGGGGGGAGCGGTGACCGATACCGCAGATGGCCTGTTCGTCATGAACGTGACCGGCTACGGCCGTTATGCGCTCGATATGCTGTATCTGGCACCGATCGGCGGGGCGATCGGCGGGTCGGCGTTCGGTCCGCAGGGCCGCACCGGCTTCACCGTTGCCCGCCATCCCGGTGCCACGCCCAATGCGGATTTCGCCCACCCGGCGACGCGCTGGCCGACGGTGCAGCCGGATATGCCGCCGCAGACGACCGTGGTTTCGCTCACAAGCTGAATAGTCGGGCTGATGATATCGGCCCCGGTCGCGCCGGGCCGGCAGGGCGACCGGATGCCCGAGGGCATCCGGTCGGAACGCAGGCGGGGATCAGGCGAGGTCGAACCGGTCCGCGTTCATCACCTTGGTCCAGGCGGCGACGAAATCCTTGACGAATTTCTCGCGGTTGTCGTCCTGAGCATAGACCTCGGCATAAGCACGCAGCACCGAGTTCGAGCCGAACACCAGATCGACGCGTGAGGCGGTCCATTTCACCGCACCGGTGGCACGATCGCGGATTTCATAGACATTGCCGCCTGCCGGTACCCAGCGATTGGCCATGTCGGTCAGGTTGACGAAGAAATCATTCGTCAACGCACCTTCGCGATCGGTGAAGACGCCGTGCCTCGTGCCGCCGAAATTGGTGCCGAGCACGCGCATGCCGCCGACCAGTACAGTCATTTCCGGGGCGGTGAGACCGAGCAACTGGGTCCGCTCCAGCATCAGCTCCTCGCTGCTGACGGAATAATCCGCCTTCAGCCAGTTGCGGTAACCGTCGTGGATCGGCTCCAGAACCGCGAAGGAGTCGATATCGGTCATGTCCTGGGTCGCATCGCCGCGTCCGGGAGCGAAGGGCACGGTGATGTCGAAACCCGCAGCACCCGCCGCCTGTTCGATGCCGACATTGCCGGCGAGAACGATGACATCGGC
>JAQTXO010000238.1 GCA_028688765.1 Acidiphilium sp.
CTGGTCGCCACCACGGTGATCGAGGTCGGCGTCGATGTGCCCGCCGCGACGCTGATGATCGTCGAGCAGGCCGAACGGTTCGGGCTGGCGCAGCTGCATCAGTTGCGCGGGCGGGTCGGGCGCGGGAAGGCAGCGAGTTTCTGCCTGTTGCTGCATGACCGGCTGAGCCGGACCGGGCGACGGCGGCTCGCGATCCTGCGGGAGACCGAGGACGGATTCCGGATTGCCGATGAGGATTTTTCGTTGCGCGGCGGCGGGGATATTCTCGGCGCGAAGCAATCCGGCCTGCCGGGGTATCGGCTGGCGGATGCCGAGCGGGATGCCGATTTAATTCCGATGGCGCATCAGGATGCGACCATGCTGATCGACGCCGATCCCGGATTGGCGGGCGAGCGGGGGCAGGCCGTGCGGCTCCTTCTGCATTTGTTCGATCAGGCCCGTGCGATCCGCGCGCTGGTGGCGGGATGAGCCGGCGTTATCCCGATGCGCCGCTGGTGGGGATCGGGATCGTCGTGCTGCGGGGCGATGAGGTGCTGCTGGTGCGGCGGGGCCAGCCGCCGGCGATGGGGGCATGGAGCCTGCCGGGCGGCGGCCAGGAACTCGGGGAGACGGCCGAGGCGGCGGCGCGGCGGGAGTTGTTCGAGGAAACCGGCCTTGAGGTGGGACCGTTATGGCTGGCCGGAACCGTCGATTCGATCCACCGTGATGACGCCGGGCGCATCGAGTATCATTACACCATCATTGATTTTGCCGCGGATTATGCCGGGGGCGAGGCGCGGGCGGGCAGCGATGTCGCGGCGATCGCCTGGGTGCGGACCGCGGCATTCGAGGCTTACGGGTTATGGGACGAGGCGGTGCGGATCATCGGCCTCGCCCGCCTCCTCCAGATCGGGCGTGCTGCGAATCCGGCTCTGGAGTAGCTCGCCCTTGCTTTCCAGCACCGGGTAGGCGGCGGCGGCGACAAGGTGGGTGTTCACCCGCTTGAGGTCGCGCAACATGTCGAGATGCAGCGAACTGGTTTCGGCGGAATCGGGGCGGCCTTCGCGCAGGCGCTGGAAATGCGCTTCGGTGGCGTTGGCCTCGATGGCGCGGAACTCCTGCTTTTCGGCGGCGAGGCGGCGGGCAAGACGGGCGTCGTCCAGCACGAAGAGTGCGGCGGCGGTACGGATATTGGCGAGCAGCCGGTCGATCGCGCCGAGCAGCTCGGCCTGGCCCCGGGGGGAAAAGTCGAGACCGCGCTTGATTTTTTTCGAGATCAGCCCGAGCAGGTTGCGGTCGATGACATCGCCGGCGGATTCCAGATTTGTGGTGAAGCGGAGAATTTCCATCGCGCGCTTATGGTCCTGATCGGTCATCGCGGCCTGGTCGAGACCGACCACATAGGTTTTGATGGCGCCGTTCAGCCGGTCGAGCACATCGTCGAGCAATTTGGTTTCGGCAAGCTGCCGCCGGTCGCCCTTCTCGACGAGCTGGCGCAGGCCGGACAACATGGATTCGAGGACATCGACGAGCCGCAGGGCCTCGCGCGCGGCACTGCCGAGGGCGATGAACGGGGTTTCGGTGGCCGAGGCATCGAGGTAGCGCGGGCGGGAGGGATCGGCCGGGTTGATCCGCGAGGGCAGGAGGCGGCGGAGCAGCACGGCGTATGGGGTGAGCAGCGGGAAGAAGACCGCAGCAAGACCGAGGTTGAACAGGGTATGGAAATCGGCGACCGCGCGCGCCGGGTCGGGTTCGATGCGGCTCATCCCGCCGGCGATCCACGGCAGGAGCGGCATGACGACGGCGACCCCGAGCAGCCGGTTGAGCAGGTTGCCGAGCGGAAGGCGGCGATGGGCGGGATCGTCGCCGGTAGCCCCTTCGACCAGCGGATTGATCGCAGTGCCGATATTGGCGCCGAGGACGAGGGCAAGGGCCGCTTCGACCGGGATGGCGCCGCGCGTGGCGAAGGACATCACCATCAGCACGATTGCGACCGAGGAATGGGCAGCCCAGGTGAGGAGTGCGGCGATGATGACGTCGAGCAGGGGATAGGCGGTGATGAAATGCAGGGCGGAGCGTAATCCTGCAGTGGCCTCATAGGGACCGAGCAGGCTGAGAAACTGGTGCAGGGCGAGCAGCACGAGGCCGAGGCCGATCAGCACCCGGCCGAAATCGCGCGGGCCCTGGGTCATTTTGCGGAACATCGCGACGCCGGCGAGGATCAGGATCGGCGCGACCGCCGTGACGTTGAAGGACAGGATCTGGACGATCAGGGTGGTGCCGACATTGGCACCCAGCATCACCGCCAGGGCGGGCATCAGGCCGACCAGACTGTCGGCGGCGAAGCCCGTGACCATCAGGCCGGTGGCGGTGCTGCTCTGCAGGATCGCGGTGACGCCGATGCCGGCGAGGAAGGCCGAGCCGCGGTTGCGCAAAGCGGTATCGAGGAAGCCGCGAAGACGCGCACCGAAGGCGCGCTGCACCCCGGTCTGCACCATGCGGATGCCCCAGAGCAGGAGAGCCACCGCACCGGCGAGGTCGAGCAGGGTGAGGATGATCATCGGGCGATCATAGGTCAGGCCGATGACGGCACAAGAGGTTTCGCCCGGTCAGAATTTGACCTTCACTCCGACCACGCCGGCGATCGGTGCCGCGATGCTGTAGCTGCGCGGATTGCTGAAGCCGGGGTCCTGCGAGACGTAGACGCTGCCAGCCGGGGCGAACGTGCCGTAATTATAGTAGGTGGCGTCGGTGATGTTATCGATCACGCCGAAAACCTCGAGCTTGGGCGTCAGGTGATAGCGGGTCGTGAGATTGAGCACGACATATCCGGGCAGCGGCGGGGTCAGATTGGCTTCGTCACCATAAAGAAAGGTCGAGGTTTGCGCGACGCCCGACAGGCCGACCGACCATTTCGGCGTGATGTCGTAACTTCCCCCGAGCTTGAACAGGTTGCGCGGGATGCCGGGCAGAAAATCGCCCGTCAGGATGGTGATGTTGCCAGCGGCATTCGCGCCGGGGTTGTTGGATTGTTCGGTGTAGCTGTCCTGATATGTCGCACTGACCCGCGAATAGGTGAAATAGGCGTGCCAGCGGGAGGCATCGAGGCGGAGGGCGAGGTCGAATCCGGCGCGTTTGACGTTGCCGATATTGCTGAAATAGCCGCTGCCGGTCGGGTTGTACGGCGACTGGAGGAACTCGATGTCGTCGTTGGTGATGGTGTGATAATAATCGAGATCGTAGCTGAAGGTTGAGCCGATCGGGCCGAGGGCGGCGCCGCGCAGCCCGAATGCGACGGTGCGGGCGACGATCTGGCGCAGATCGGGATCGCCCGAGTGAAAATTCGCGAGGGCGCAGCTGTCCTGCGGGCTCGCGCAGGAGAGTTCCGCCGGGGTCGGTGCCGCGTTGGCTTCGGAATAGCCGCCATAGATCGTGCTCAACGGGGTGACATTGTAGGCGAAACCAATGGCGGGGTTGAAATGTTCGTAATAGTGACGCCCGGACAGGCCAGCCCCCGGCGCGTTGGGGTCGGGCGGGTCCTGATCGTGCAGAGCGATATTGGCGATGTTGAACCGACCGCCGGCGGTGATCGATAATTGTTTCGTCAGGTTGAGCGTGTCGGACAGATAGGCGCCGTAATAGGCGTTGCGGATGACGACGCCGACCGGGACGGTGCCCGCTTCGTCGACCAGATACCCGGGATTCGGGATGCCGGGCGGGGTGTAATAGACGCGTGAGTTCGTGGTTATGCCGCCATCGTAGGCGGCGGCATCGTATGTGGTGAAGCCGCCATCGTAGCTGAGCCCGGCGATGATGTGGTTGTGCAGGCCGAATACCGGCGCGGTGTTCGAAATCTGGAGCGATCCGCCATAGCCGTTGGTGTTGGTCGAATTGAGGTCGAGCTTGCCGTATTGGTAATAGCCTGCGGCATCGGGCCGGGGCAGGAAATTCGGGATCGGCGCGCCGCCACGCATGGTGCTGACCGGATTGCCCGGACCGCCCTGGCAGAGATAACCCGCATCGGGTCCCGGACCGCAGGGAAGGTCGTTGGGGCCGTTGCCGTTGACCAGATGTTCGAGAAGATAATCATAATAGAGTACGCCCTGGATCGAGGTGGTTTTGCTGATCCGGGCGTTCAGCGTCGCGGCGAGCTTGGCGTATTTGTCGGCGATCAGGTTGGGGCCGGTGAATTGGGCTGCGGGATCGACCGCGAGAATCTGGACCGGAACCGTGCCGGGACCGTTCAGGACCGAGTTCGCCAGCGTCGCGTTGATGTGCAGTGTGGCATGGGTGCCGCGCCAGCCGAGATCGCCATAGAAATTCTGCAGATCGGAGGATTGCAGGTCGCGCCAGCCCGCTTCGTGCCGTTCCTGCAGATCGACATAGGCGGCGACATTGCCGTGCCGGACGCCGTATTGAAGGTTGGCGTCGATCTTGCCGAACGAACCGCCGGATAGTTCGAGTTCGCCGCCGTGATACGTGAAGCCATTCTTCATCGCGATATCGACGGCACCGCCGAGCGCGTTCAGCCCGAACAAGGGGTTGCCGTCTTCGACGGTGAGGGAATGGATCGCGGCATCCGGCAGGGCGCTCATGATCGCGAGATCGCCGAACGGCACATTGAACCGGGCGCCATCGACATAGACGCTGAGACCGGCCGGGGTGCCCTGGATCGGGGAGAGTTCGAAGCCGTGATAGAGGATATTCGGCTGGTAGGGATTGGCCTGGCTGTTCACGAGATTGACGCCGGCGGCCTCGCGGTTGAGCGCCTGAGCGACATTGGCGGTGCCTCCGGCACTGAGGTCGTGACTGCCGAGCACCTGCACCAGGGCGGGGAATTTCGCGATGTTGATGCCGCTACCGGCCAGCGGCGAGGCATCGACCGTGATTTTCCGGATAGCAACGCTCGATTTGGGTGGTTGCGTTTCGGGGCGAGATGACGGTTTCGCCGGCGGCAGAATCATCGGTGCCACCGCCGGCGGAACGCTTTGCGCCGCGGCGCCGGCCGCGACGAGAAGAAGTGGAGACAGCAGAGCCACCCCCGCGAAGCCCCGGAGGGAAACCGGCCTTCGTAAGTTGATCTGCGGTCTCCACTTTGCCAATTCTTTCTTCTCCCGACGAGGATTTCAGATTGAAACCACCGATACGAATTGTTACCATACGCAACTCGTGTGGGGACGGGAAAGTTTCCCGATTTACGGTACGTGGCTGATGATGCCTGGAACCGACTCGGGTGGGAGGATTGATGTCGCTGCGGACCCGGCTGATCGTCTCAATCTTGGTCGTGATGATGGCCGCGATCTGCCTCAGCGGCGTCGTCGTGATCTGGAACGGCAAGCGGCAGGTGTATATCGAACTGAGTGCCTCCCTAAATGTCGCGACCGCCACAGCCCGCAACAATTTCCGCTTTCTGCACGAGAGGCCGGACAGGCGCCGCGTGCTGCAAGG
>JAQTXO010000239.1 GCA_028688765.1 Acidiphilium sp.
CAGGCGGCGGCGGCACTTGCCGCGCATTCCTGGCCCGGCAACATCCGCGAACTGGAAAACCGCATCCGGCGTGGTGCGATCATGGCGGAGGGCCGCTTCGTCGAACCCGCCGATCTCGAACTGGCGCCCGCCGATGTCACCGTGCCCGACCTGCGCGCCGCACGCCAGAAGGCCGAACGCGAGGCGATCCAGCTGGCGGTCGCCCACGCCCAGGGATCGATCGCGTCGGCAGCCAAATTGCTCGGCGTCAGCCGCCCGACCCTCTACGCCCTGATCGACTCGCTTGGCATCGCCGAACTGATCAGAAACGTCTATGCCCCTCAGCAGACCGAAACGGTTACGGAATCAGAAGACCTATGAAAACCATCCATCGCGCCCTTCTCCTCGCTCTGCCGCTCGCCGCCGCATCCGTCGGGCTCGCACATGCCGATCCGGTCGGGCGGGCGAAGACCTACCTCGCGAAGGACCAACCGCGCGACGCGATGCTGGTGCTGCGCAATTTCCTGCGCGATCATCAGACCAACGGCCCGGCGAATTTCATGCTGGCCCAGCTCGACCTGCAACTTGGCAGTCCGGTCTCCGCCGAACGTGAAGCGCGCGCGGCCCGCACCGCCGGCTATCAACCCAACCGGGCATTGACGCTGCTGCTCGATTCCTATCTGGCGCAGCGCCGCTATATCGACCTGCTGCACGATTTTCCGCTCGGCAGCACTACCGGCGATGCCGGCGCCCGGATCGCCCTGGCCCGCGCCAGTGCCGAAAGCGCGCTCCACCGCGATGACCGCGCAACGGCGGACCTCCAACGCGCCGAGACGTTCGATGCCAAACTTCCGGCCGTATGGCTCGCGAAACAGGATGCCGCGCTTCGACGTGGCGATGCCGCCGCCGCCGCGCACGATCTGGCCCAGGCGAAATCGCTCGATCCGACCGATCCCGACGTCGCGCTGAGCGAGGCGCGAGCGGCGCTGACCGCGCATCAGCCCGATGCGGCGATTGCCACCTTGCGGGATCTGCTCAAGCGTGATCCGGCCAATGTCGCCGGTCGCATCACCCTCGCGAATGCGCTGATCGCCAGCGGCAAGCCGAAGGCGGCGCAGACCGAAATCACCAAGGTTCTCGCCATAGCGCCCGGCTCGGTCGGCGCGCTGTATCTGCAGGCCGGGCTCTATGTCGATCAGCAGAACTGGAAAGCGGCGCAGACGGTGCTGCAACGGCTTTCGCCGATCATGTCGGATATTCCGGGGACGTATTTCCTGCAGGCTGAAACGTTGCTGCACCTCGGTGAAAGCGGCGCGGCGCAGCAGGACGCGGCACATTACGTCGCAAAGGTTCCCAACGACCCGGCCGGTCGCCGTCTGCTGGCGGCGCTGGCGCTCAAGAATAATCACCCGCATGTCGCGCTGAGCACGCTCGATGCCGCCGGCCCGGCGCGGGACAAGGATTTCGGCATGACCATGCTGCACGGCGCCGCCGAGCAGGCGATCGGCGATATTCCGGCGGCAAAATCCGACTTCGTCCGGGCTGCCGGACTCGCCCCGAAGGAACCGGCGCCGCTGATCCATCTCGGCCAGATCGATCTCACCCGCGGCAATCCCCAGGCCGCGGTGGCCCGGTTCAAGCAGGCGGCGGCGCTCGACCCGAAGAATCCGGGGCTGCAGGTCGTCCTCGCGCAGGCGGCCATCGCCAGCGGCGATCATGCGACCGCTCGGGCCGCGATCGACCGGCTCGACACGTTGAAAGGCAAGGCCGCCGGGGCGTTGCTCTCGGCCCAGTTGCATCTCGCCACGTTCGATCTCGGCGCCGCACGCAACGATTACGCCACGACGTTGAAGGCGCAGCCCGGCAATGTCGGGGCCATGATGGGGCTCGCCCATATCGACCTGTTGCAGGGCGATCAGGCCGGAGCGCAGGCGATGACCGCCAAGGCGGTGAAGGCCGATCCGACCAATCAGGCGGCGGTGTCCGCCCTTGCCTCGCTGCTCGCCAGCACCAAGGATTTCATCGGCACCGGGAAGGTTCTGGAAGCGGCGCACAAGGCAGCACCCGACAACCCGGTCTTCATTGCCGATCTCGCCAGCCTCGATATCCGGACCAAACAGTTCGACAAGGCGAAGTCGATGCTCGACGGGCTTTCTCCGGCCTTGCAGAGCAATCCGCTGATCCTCGCCGCCAAGGCGCAGGTTGCCCTCGCGCAGCACGATATCGCCGGGGCGAAGACCGATCTGGCGGCGTTGATCCGCAGCAACCCGCAGAATACCGGCGCCAGGCTGGCGCTTGCCCACCTCGATGCCAGCAACAATGATCAGGCCGGTGCGGCAGCGGCGATCGATGACGGGTTGAAAGCCGCGCCACACGACATGGCCTTGCTCCAGGCCAAGGTCGGGCTTGCGTTCAAGCAGGGCGGTGCGGCCAAGGCGATGGCGGCGGCGACCGAACTCGCGGATGATCCGGCGCACCAGCCGCAATCGCTCACTTTGCCCGGCAGCCTGGAGCTTGCGCAGAAACATCCGAAACAGGCCGTGGCCGCCTTTACCAAGCTGGCGGCCAGCCATCCCTCTGCATCGATCTCTCTCAACCTCGCCGAGGCGCAGGTGATCGCGGGCGACCGCGCCGGCGCCGGCGCCACCCTCGATACCGCGATCAAATCCTTCGGCCCTCTGCCGGCGCTCGAAAATGCCGCGGGACAGGTGGCACTCGCCGCGAACGATCTGACCGGGGCGGCGGCGCATTATCAGGCCGCGCTCGCCAAATCGCCGACCGACGTGCTGGCGCTGAACAACCTCGCCTGGATCAGCGGCAAGCAGAATAACAAGGACGCCGCCGGTCTCGCCGCGCGGGCCTATGCGATCAGCCCGACCCCGCAGGTTGCCGACACGCTGGGATGGATTCTGGCCCGGCAATCCAAGCCGAAACAGGCGCTCGTGCTGCTCGATCAGGCGCATCAGGGCATGCCGGGCGATCCCGATGTGGCGTATCATTACGCTTTTGTACTGGCCGCGACAGGGGATAAAGCCAAGGCGGCGGCGGTTCTCAAGCCCACGCTGGCGACCAAGGCGGCCTTCTCCGATCGGGCGGCGGCGGAAAAGCTCGATGCCAGCCTCTCGAAATCATGAATTGAACCGGGGCCGGGCGTCGCGCGATGCTGCATAGTCTGATCCTTCTCGGGTTTCTCGTCAGTCTGGTGGTCCTCGCGATCATCCGGCCGATGGCGGGCGTGGTGGCGTTCGAATGCTTCACCTTCATGAGCCCGCAGCAGGAGACCTACGGGATGACCGGGTCGTTGCCGGTCGCGCTGATCGCCGGCGTGGCCACCGTGGTCGGCTGCGTCGTCAATCGGGAGCCGAAATCGTTCCAGCTCAACAGCATCACCGTGCTCGTCATTCTGTTCATCGTGCAGGCGACGATCAGCACGATCTTTGCCATGGCACCCAGCTCGATCGTGCTGCCGGTCTATACCGATCTGCTGAAATCGCTCGGGTTCCTCATTCTGGTTGCCGCGCTGCTGACCAACCGCCAGCGCGTGCATGCCCTGGTGTGGCTGATCGTGCTGGCGATCGGGTATTACGGGGTCAAGGGCGGCTTGTTCACCATCCTCACCGGCGGCGGCGATCATGTCTACGGCCCGCCGAACAGCGTACTGGCCGATAACAACCAGCTTGCCGTCGCGCTGCTCACCGTGCTGCCGCTGATGAACTATCTCCGGGTCATCTCGGCGCACCGGATCGTGCGGATCGGCATGACCATCGCGATGATGCTGACCGTGATCGCCGTGGTCGGTACCTATTCGCGCGGCGGGTTTCTCGCTCTGGGGGCGATGAGCGCCTTCCTGTGGTGGAACAGCAAGGGCAAGGTCAAATCCGGTGTCCTGATCGCGATCGGGCTGGTCGTTGCGATCAGCATCATGCCGTCGCAATGGACCGAGCGGATGTACAGCATCCAGCATTACCAGAAAGACAACTCGGCCAATGATCGCCTCACGGTCTGGCGTCAGGCGTTCGGCATCGCCATGGCCAATCCGCTTACTGGCGGCGGGTTCAAGGCGACGGCGACCCCTTCGGTGATCCATCGCTATTACCCTCAGGCGCACCAGCGCGCGACCCACAGCATCTGGTTCCAGCTGGTCAGTCAGGGCGGGTTTCCCATGCTGGGGATTTTCATTGCCCTGATCATCGCCACCGTCATCAAGCTGCGCCGGATCCGCTGGCGCACCCGGGGCGACCCCGGCCTGCGCTGGATCGACGAACTCTGCCGGATGATCGAGGTCTCGATGGTCGCCTTTCTGGTCGGAGGGTCGTTTCTCTCGCTCGGCTATTACAGCCTGATCTACACGCTGCTGCTCACCGTCGGCGCGCTCGGGGCCATCGTCGCGCAGGTTCCGGCGCGCAGCGCGGTCCGCACCACGCGTGATCTTGCCAGAAGGCCGGCGCCACGCGCCCAACCCGGCGGAATGATGCCGTCATGGCGCCTCCGGCGCGATATTCAGGGATAGGCGCTTATGGAAGGCGTATTTTTCCTGGCTGGCCTGTTCGCGATTCTCTGGCTTGCCTACTGGATCGCGCAGGAGGGGCGGGAACGACCGGGCGCGAAACGCCGCTGGTCGCCGTTCGACTGGGCGGACGATGCCGACCCGCAAGCGACGGCGCCGGAGGCCGCGCCGCGCGCCGCCACTCCGTCATGGCGGGACCGGGCGCGCCGGTCGGAGCCCCGGGCCACGGGCACCGGCAGGCGGCGGTGACGATCCGGATCGTCACGATCTCGACGCTGTTTCCGCATCGGGCCCTTCCCGCTCATGGTGTGTTCGTCGAAACAAGGCTGCGCCATCTGGTCGCGGATGAGGATGTCGAAAGCATCGTCATTGCGCCGGTTGCGTGGTTTCCCTCGACCGATTCCCGCTTCGGCCCCTGGGCCCGGGCCGCGGCCTCACCACAGCAGGAGATGCGGTTCGGCCTCGATGTCCGTCATCCGCGTTATCTCGTCATCCCGAAAATCGGTCAGGGGCTGACGCCGCACACGCTCTACCGCGCGCTCAAATCCAGCCTCGGTCGCCTGATCGATGACGGCTATCACCCCGACCTGATCGACGCCCATTACCTCTATCCCGATGGTGTCGCCGCCGCATGGGTGGCGCGTGATTTCAATCTCCCGCTGGTGCTGACCGCGCGTGGCTCGGACGTGACGCAATGGCCCGATTTCGCCCGTCCCCGCGCGCTGATCAGGGCGGCGATCGCCCAGGCGGAGGCGGTGATCACGGTGAGCGAGGCGCTGCGGCGCGGCCTGATCGCCCTCGGGGCCGACGGCGGCAAAATCACCACGCTGCGCAACGGGGTCGATACGGCGCTGTTCCAACCGACCGACCCGGCCTCGCCGCGGCAGTCGCTCGGACGGACCCGCCCCTATTGCGTCTCGGTCGGGCATCTGATCGAAC
>JAQTXO010000240.1 GCA_028688765.1 Acidiphilium sp.
GATACTCTGGCTTTCCGAGGTGTTCTCTGTCATTCTGATGCAGCGCACCACAAATCGGCTCATTGAGCCGGGCATCACACGGTGGCGGGGAAAGGGCGATGTGAATGGTTCAAACATCGGATAGCGGCACGTCGCCGCAAGTCGTCATTAAAAAATATGCCAATCGTCGCTTATATAATACTGAGTCATCTTCCTACATAACTCTTGAAACCCTTTCAGAAATGGTTCGTGCCGGACGTGATTTTGTTGTATACGATGCCAAGACAAGTGAAGATATCACCCGGTCGGTTCTGACTCAAATCATTGTCGAGGAAGAAAACAAAGTCGGTCAATCGATGTTGCCCACGACTTTTCTTCGGCAGTTGATCGGATTGTATGGGGACAATATGCAGGGCATGGTTCCACGTTATCTGGAATCCGCGATGACGCAGTTCAGTCGTCAGCAAGCTCAGATGCGTGCTGCGATGCAGCAGACGATGGGGAGTTTCCTGCCGCCGGGAATGGAAGAAATCGGGCGACAGAACATGGCAATGATGGAGCGTGCCATGAGCCTGTTCGCGCCATTCGCTACGCGCCCCGAGGCGGGCGGCGCTACCGCAGGCGCGGATGCCGGAACTGCGGATGAGATCGACACGTTGCGCCACGAGGTCGAACGGTTGCAAGCGGAACTCGCGGCAGCGAAAGAGAAGGTTGCAAAACGCGGATGAGTACGGCCCCAGGTTTTCCAGGCCTGCCGCCTCGGTGGACATCAAGCGCGAAAGACGGTGTCGGAACGGCGCTGTCGCCGCGCAGCGCCGTCTGGTTTACCCATAGCCACGGAATTCTCGACGAAATTTACTACCCCCGCGTCGATCAGGCCTGTACCCGTGATTGCGGATTGATCGTCACCGACGGCATTGCCGGCGGCCTCTTCGTCGAGGAAAAACGCGACACCGTCACAACGGTCGAGCGTTCCGCTCCCGGAGTGCCGCTGTTTACAATCAGAAACAAATCCACTGGCGGCAACTTCATAATAGAAAAGAGAATTATTGCTGATCCACAATACGATTGCGTCCTGCAGCACATAAATCTGATCCCTGGAAGCAGTGCCACGGGATTGCGGCTGTTCGTCCTGCTTGCCCCTCATCTTGTAAATGGGGGAGCCCATAATTCAGGCTGGACTGGTTCATACAAAAGAGATGATCTTCTGTTTGCAACGGGCGCTGGTTCGTCTCTCGCCATAGCCAGTTCCACCGGGTTTTTGGCGCGCAGCGTGGGGTACGTCGGCTCGTCGGACGGCTGGCAGATCCTGCGGCGTCACGGTAGCCTTACGGAAGCCTACGAGCATGCCGACGACGGCAATATCGCACTGGTCGCTGAACTCGATGCAACAAGGCCCATCCTGCTGGCGATCGGTTTCGGTCGAAAGCCCCAGGAGGCGGCGTTCCAGGCAACCGCAAGCCTTGGGCGTGGTTTCGATTTGGCCGAGGCCGAATACGTCTCGAACTGGCGCCACTGGCAAGCGACTTTGGAACCCTTGGATTCCGCAAGGCCTGCCGATCACCACAATTTCTACCGCATCAGTACCGCCGTGCTCCGCTGTCACGAGACGGCGATGTTTCCAGGCGGCACGATTGCAAGCCTGTCAATTCCTTGGGGCGCCAGCAAGGGCGACGACGATCTCGGCGGTTATCATCTCGTCTGGCCTCGGGATCTGGTCGAGACGGCCGGTGCCATGCTGGCCTGCGGCGCGCTCGCGGAGGCGCGCCGGACTCTCGATTACCTCAAAACCATCCAGGAGGCCGATGGTCACTGGCCCCAGAACGTCTGGCTCGACGGCACGGCGTATTGGGGCGGCCTGCAGATGGATGAAACTGCGTTTCCCGTGCTGCTCGTCGACCTTGCGTTCCGCAACGGCGCCATCGGGGAATCCATGCTGCCACGCTATTGGCAGATGGTTCGTTCCGCATGCGGTTATGTCATCGCCAACGGTCCGGCCACCGGGCAGGACCGCTGGGAAGAAAACGCGGGTTACACGCCCGCCACGCTTGCGGTGGAAATCGCCGCCCTCCTTGCGGGGGCGGATATCGCCGAGCGACTCGGGCACGATACGATTTCAGCCTTCATGCGTGACACCGCAGATGCATGGAACGCCGATATCGAAAGCTGGATCTATGTACGCGAGACCGCTCTCGCACGGCGCTGCGGGGTGGCTGGATATTACCTCAGGATCGTACCTGAAGGTGACCACGACCTTGCAGACATCGCCATCCATAGCCGCGTCGCAGTTCGCAATCGTCCCGGTTCCGAGGCCGACATTGCCGCCGAGGAACTCGTCGGGGCGGATGCGCTGGCTCTGGTCCGGCTTGGCCTGCGCGCAGCGAACGATCCGCGAATAATCGATACGATCAAGGTGATCGATCACCTCACCCGGGTCGATCTGCCCCAGGGACCGGTATGGCGGCGCTATAATAAGGACGGGTACGGCGAACATCATGATGGCCGACCGTTCGACGGAACCGGACATGGGCGTGCATGGCCCTTGCTGTCCGGGGAGCGCGCCCACTACGCAATTGCAAATGACGATCTGTCTGGAGCAGACGAGCTTCGCCGCACCATGGAGGGCTGCACCAGCGACGGCGGATTGCTGCCCGAGCAGGTCTGGGATTCAGAGGACATCCCCGATCACGAGCTGTTCCGCGGGCGTCCCAGCGGCTCCGCGATGCCGCTCGTCTGGGCGCATGCGGAATACATCAAGCTGCTTCGGTCGCTTCGCGATGGTGCCGTCTTCGATATGCCACCGCAGACGGTCCGACGCTATCAGGTCGAGAAGACCCAACCGCGATGCCGCGACTGGCGGGAAGCCTGGCGCCGGAGTAAAATTCCAACCGGTCAGCTGCTCCGGATCGAACTTCTCGTACCGGCCGTCCTACATTGGACCGATGATGACTGGGCAACCACTGCGGAAATTCCGACGGTTGATATTGGGCTGGGTTTGTTTTCGGCCGAAATTCCCTGTTCAGACTTACCTCCTGGCCGCTCGGTGATCTTCACATGGCGTACTCAGACGGGAGTTTGGCGCGGCGAGAATTTCTCAGTTTCGATCGTCGCCTGAGATAAAGCCTTGACCCGCCAAGTTGTGCTCGTGTGCGGGGCGGTCGGGTTCGTCGGTCGCGCCGTGACCAGAACTCTTGCTTCCAGCGGTCACGAGGTCGTTGTCGCCCTGCGTCACGCCAGGGATGTCCCAGGTGCGACGCGAACCGTCGAGGCTGGTGACCTGTCCGCGCCAGGACATATTCTCGGCAATGCGATGCGCAGTGTCCACGCGGTTGTGCATGCGGCCGGGCTTGCTCATCGTCACGGCGTGAACCCTGCGGATCTTTCGCGAGCTAATGTTCAGGCCGCATCGCGGGTGGCGGAAGCGGCGGTCGCACGGGGGGTGCCCCATCTGGTGCTCGTCTCTTCGGCGGCAGTGTATGGCAAATCCCGCGATACGCTCTTCTCGGAAGCAAGCGAACCCTCACCCGATGACGACTACGCCAGAAGCAAGCTGGCGGGTGAGGGAGCCGTCCGTTCGATCGTCGCGGGGTCGCGCACGCGGCTGACCATCGTCCGACCTTGCGCCGTTTTGGGACCAGGCTGTGCGGGCAACATCCCGCGTCTGGTTCGCCTGATCGGATCGAGCATGCCGTTACCCTTTGGTTCAATCGATAATCGTCGGAGCTTTATCGCGGTCGATGACGTGGCCAAGCTTATCGAGGTTATCATTTCCCATCCGTCTTCCCCCGAAACGCTTATCGCGGCCCATCCGTCTCCCATATCGACGGCGGATCTCATCCGGGCACTCGCCCGCGGCCTCGGGCGCCGGAGGATACTTCTGCCGGTGCCGACAGGGATCCTTTCCCTGGCCGCGTCCGCAGCAGGCCAGGCGGAGTTATGGAAAAGTTTCTCCGGCTCGTTTCAGGCGGATGTTGCGCTCGCGGGCTCTGCACTTGGGTTTTCCGCATCAATCCCGATCCCGACCATCCTTGAACTTACCGCGGCGAATTCACGGTATACAGATACCACAACGTAATCTGGTTGACTGCTGCAGCGGATTCCCGCATAAGCCGCGCACTATCCAAGTAGACCTTAAGGAACGAGTACCATGAAAACCACCGTTTCGCTGAAGCCGGCGGACGTCCAGAAAGACTGGGTGCTGATCGACGCCGAAGGGCTTGTCCTCGGCCGTCTCGCTGCCCTGATCGCAACCCGCCTGCGCGGCAAGCACAAGCCGCAATTCACTCCCCATGTCGACTGTGGCGATCATATTGTCGTGGTGAATGCCGAAAAGGTGAAGGTTTCGGGTAACAAGCTCGACCAGAGCGTATTCTATTACCACACGGGATTTGCCGGGGGCATCAAGGGAAGGACGCTGCGGCAGCGCCTTGAAAGTAAACACCCCGAGCGCGTCCTCGAAAAGGCGGTGGAGCGCATGATCACGCGTGGACCGCTGCAACGCCAGCAGATGAAAAATCTTCATATCTATGCAGGTGCGGCTCATCCGCATGACGGCCAACAACCGCGGGTGCTGGATATCGCATCCATGAACCGCAAAAACGTGAGGGCGTGAGTATGTCTGAAACTGGAACTCTCGCCGATCTCAAATCGGTCATCACGCCGGGTACCGGCATGTCCGATAGCGACCAGGCTCCGAAGCGCGAATCGAAACGCGACGCGCAGGGTCGCTCATATGCCACAGGGCGTCGTAAGGACGCTGTTGCGCGGGTGTGGATCAAGCCGGGCAAAGGCGAGATCATCATCAACGGTCGCAAGGCCGCCCAGTACTTCGCGCGTCCGGTATTGCGCATGCTGATCACCCAACCGTTCCTGGTCGCTGATCGTTATAATCAGTTCGACGTCATGGCGACGGTAACCGGCGGTGGCCTTTCGGGGCAGGCAGGGGCAGTGCGTCATGGAATTTCACGGGCACTGACCTATTATGAGCCTGATTTGCGCGGGATTCTGAAAGTCGCTGGCTTTCTTACCCGCGACCCCCGCACGGTCGAGCGCAAAAAATACGGTAAGGCCAAGGCACGCCGGAGCTTCCAGTTCAGCAAGCGCTGACGCGGCAGCCTTTGTCCAACAGGAAAAACCGCTCCCGATCCATCGGGAGCGGTTTTTTATTGACCGACACAGCGTTAACCATCAATGATCCTTGGAGGTCACGACTTCGATATCGTGTCAGGCACGCTGTCAGTTAATTCGTAACAAACTGGACTTATTCAGTTTTACGATGTAAAAATTGAGATATCGCAAAGGCGGGGCGCTATGGCTAAGGAATTCGAAAATCTTCGGCTGGATAATCAGTTGTGATTTGCCTTATACGCGGCAACACATTCAATTACTAGAATATACAGGCCGTTATTAGCCAAATATAAAATTACCTACCCC
>JAQTXO010000241.1 GCA_028688765.1 Acidiphilium sp.
GTGCTCGGCTGGACGCCGCGGGACTTGATCGGGCATAATTTTATCGACTTCGTGCATCCCGACGATCGGGCGATGAGCGAGGCGCGGGTGCGGATGGTGGGTGCGCGGTATCTGCCGTTTCATGAGAACCGCTATCTGCACAAGGATGGGTCGTATCGGTGGATCGCCTGGGTGGCGACGGTGGAGGACGATACGATTTTCGCGAGCGGCCGGCATGTGACGGTCGAGCGGGAACAGGCGGAGGCGCTGGAATTGTCCGAGGCGCGGCTGCGGACGATTTTCGACGGGGGTTCGCAGGCGCAGGGGCTGACGCTGCCGGATGGCACGGTGCTCAAGGCGAACCGGGTGGCGCTGATGCTCGCGAGGGTGACGCTTGGCGATGTGGTGGGCGCCAAGCTGTGGGAGACGCCGTGGTTCAATGCGACGCCGGGGATGCCGGACCTGATCGCCGAGGCGGTGGCGGTGGCGGCGGGGGGTGAGGCGGTCAATCAGGAGATTGCGCTGACGCTGCCGGCGGGGATGCGGATTTTCGACTTTTCGATTCGTCCGGTGCTCAACGATGCGGATGAGGTGATCGCGCTGGTGGCCGAGGCGTTCGACCTGACGGAGCGGCGAAGTGTCGAGGAGCAGTTGCGCCAGTCGCAGAAGATGCAGGCGATCGGGCAGCTGACCGGTGGGATTGCGCATGATTTCAACAATCTGCTGACCGGGATTTCGGGCAATCTGGAATTGATGCAGATGCGGCTGAGCCAGCAGCGGTATGACCGGCTGGAGCAGTATCTGGCCGGGGCGCAGGGGGCGGCGGAACGGGCGGCGGCGCTGACGCATCGGTTGCTTGCGTTTTCGCGCCGGCAGACGCTGGCGCCGAAGCCGACCGATGTGAACCGGCTGGCGGCGGGGATGGAGGATTTGATCCGGCGGACGGTGGGGCCGGGGATCGAGCTGGAATTCGCCTTGTCGGCGGATTTGTGGCCGACCTTGTGCGATCCGAATCAGTTGGAGAATGCGTTGCTCAACCTGTGCATCAATGCGCGGGATGCGATGCCGGATGGCGGGCGGCTGACGGTGGAGAGCGGTAACCGGCGGCTCGATGAGCGGGCGGCGCAGGCGTGCGAACTCACGGCGGGTCATTATGTGACGCTGTGCGTGAGCGATAACGGCACCGGGATGACGCCGGAGGTGATTGCCCGCGCGTTCGACCCGTTTTTTACCACCAAGCCGATCGGGCTGGGGACCGGGCTCGGGTTGTCGATGATTTACGGGTTCGCCCGGCAATCCGGCGGGCAGGTGCGGATATATTCCGAGCCGAATCAGGGGACGATGGTGTGCCTGTATCTGCCCCGGTATCGCGGCGATGCCGAGGCGGACGAGGTGGTGGCGGCGACGATCGAATCGTTGCAGGCCGGAATGGGCGAGACCGTGCTGGTGGTCGATGACGAGCCGATGGTGCGGGCGCTGGTGGTCGAGGCGTTGCGGGAACTGGGATACGGCGCGATCGAGGCGGGCGACGGGGCGGAGGGGCTGGCGGTTCTGCAATCCTCCGCGCGGATCGACCTGCTGGTGACCGATGTGGGATTGCCGGGCGGGATGAACGGGCGGCAGATGGCGGATGCCGGGCGGCTCAACCGGCCCGGGCTGAAGGTGCTGTTCATTACCGGGTACGCCGAGACGGCGGTGGTGAGCCACGGACATCTGGATGCCGGGATGCATCTGCTGACCAAACCATTCTCGATGGACGCGCTGGCGGCGCGAATCCGGCAGGTGATTTCGGGCAGCGTTGTGGGCTGAGAGCGCGTTCGTTTTGATATCGTAACGAAATGGGCGTGATGAGTCGGGCTCCTGTTGGGCAGGATTTTCGTCGGGGCGGTTTGAGGCGACGGCGCGGGGCGCAACAGGGGTGGACGGTTGGCCGGGTTTGGGGCTCGATGCTCACGGCGTGACTGACTCGGCGTGCCGCGCGATCGGTGAGATCGACGGGATCGGGCTCGGCCGGTTCGGGGGAAATGGCGGTTGTGGGATATGGATCGTCCAGCCAGCCAGAATCGCGCGGGCGCGGCGCGGGGGTGCGCTGGCGGCGGGGTTTCGCGGGTGTGGGATTGGTGCCGCGGGGTTCGCGGGTTGGTGCGAGCGGGTTGGACAAGGCTGCGACGGCTTTGGCGAGACTGGCGGCGATGCTGTCGAGGAGGAGGAACAGAAGTTCCATGAACTTCACGATGGCGGGATGATGGTGATCGGCGTCCGCCTCGTAAGCATGACGGAAGTCTTCAAATATGACTTTGAAGTTTTCGGCCAAGGCTTCACGAGGGGGAGATGCTTGGGTCACATGGGACTATAAGCATAGGGGGCGGGGGGTGAGAAAGCGGAGGGAAGGGAAGGAAGGGCTACTTTTTTGAAAAAAAGTAGCAAAAAACTTTTGTTATCTGGGCTACGGGCGTTGTCAGGGGCACGGGGTTGCTTTGAGGCAACTGGTTGTTCGATGGATGTAGATCGATGGGCCTGAAGGGCGGCCCATCCTACAGCTTGCTGCGGCTCTCTGGTAAACCGAGGTATATATAACTCGAAGGATTCCCCTGCCGCCCGCCGTGGCGCAAATCTATGAAGCGGTTGCGCAATTGGAGCGTGCCTATCCGGGGCGAAAATTCACGCCCGATGGTCATTTGGTTGGATCGATCGGCGAAGTCGTAGCGGCAGAGGTGCTCCGGCTGAAGCTGTGCGGAATGTCGGAGCCGGGCCATGACGCGGTCGACTCCGAGGGACGCAAGGTTCAGATCAAGATGACGGCGGGACGCTCGATTGCGATGTACGCGGATTGTGATCGGCTTGTGGTTTTGCGCGTGCTTCCGCCTCAGGAGGCCGAGATTGTCTATGATGGGGCAGGGTCGTTGGCGTGGAATGCGGCAGGAGCAATGGCCAAGAATGGCCAGAGGACGATTCGCCTTTCCAAATTAAAAGCGATTTCGGAAGGGGGAAAAGATATGATTGCTCCAGTGTTTGGATAAGTCGGAAGCGTAGACGCCCGGATTGGTGCCTTACCTTTTCCGGGCATTGACGCCGGGGGTGGATGGCGGGACATGTAGCGTGTTGAGCGGGTCACCTTGAGGCAACTGGTGATCGATGGATGTAGATCAATGGGCCTTAAGTGCGGCCCATCCTACAGCTTGTGATAGTATATTTGTAGATCAGATGTTTATTGATTTCCTGTCTTATTGGCTAGCTTGCAATATTCTGTAACCTTATGCATCGCTTCTGTTGAGCCTTCAACGCTAATTGATGAACTCTGCCTGTCACCATTCAGTTCGGCTCCGACACTAATTTGAGACTGTGCCGAGCCAATTTCATCAAACAGCTTGACTACTTCTGGTGAACGCTTGTTGATCTGGAATGCTAGGAAATGGTTATTCCAACCTCCAAATGTCGCATCAAATTTAAGAACTGGATTGTCATCTATCTTAAAATACAATGTGGCCGGAATGCTAGAGCTAGATTTGCTTACCATATTGATTTCCGACTCCGTGGCCGCAACGAGGTAACCAAGCAAAAGTCGATTTTTGCTGTTGCACTGGATTACGATTCCATCGTTAGCGTCACCAAAAGAGCTGGCAAATACTTTGGTTCTACCAAACACGTCGGGGCCTGTTACTTGTGCGTTCCACCCTGCGTATGCGGGAATAGTTGCACTACAGATCAAGGCTAGCGTGGCACCAACCATTGCGCGAAAAACTGTTCTCATTCTCGGCCTCCATTTTCCGAGTATACAAACATATCGCTAACATGTCGATCAGAATGCCGCGCACCCGATTTTCTATAAAATTCATAACGTTTTTAGATGTTTACGATATCAATCTGGTTTCTTGGCGGTCATTTGTTAAGTTTTGGATTTCAAAGGCTCCGCCTTTGATGGGGTCGAGGGGCAACGCCCCTCGCCTTGCTTGCCTTCAACCTCACTTCCCGAGCGACTGCGCGATTTCCTCGGTCATCTTTTTAGCGTCGCCGAAGAGCATCATCGTGTTGTCGCGGAAGAAGAGTTCGTTATCGACGCCTGCGTAGCCGCTCGCCATGCTGCGTTTTACGAAGAGGACGGTTTTGGCTTTGTCCACTTCGAGGATTGGCATGCCGTAGATGGGGGAGGCGGCGTTGGTTTTGGCGGCGGGGTTGGTGACGTCGTTGGCGCCGATGACGTAGACGACGTCGGCGGTCGAGAATTCGTTGTTGATGGTTTCGAGTTCGAAGACTTCGTCGTAGGGGACGTTGGCTTCGGCGAGGAGGACGTTCATGTGGCCGGGCATGCGGCCGGCGACGGGGTGGATGGCGTATTTGACTTCCACGCCTTCCTCCTTGAGCAGGTCGGCCATTTCGCGGACGGCGTGTTGGGCCTGGGCGACGGCCATGCCGTAGCCGGGGACGATGATGACTTTCGAGGCGTTGGACATGATGAAGGCGGCGTCTTCGGCGGAGCCGGATTTGACGGTTTTGTCGCCCATGGTGGCGGCGGGGCCGGCCGCGCCGGAATCGGTGCCGAAGCCGCCGAGCAGGACGTTGATGATCGAGCGGTTCATGCCTTTGCACATGATGTAGGACAGGATGGCGCCCGAGGAGCCGACCAGTGCGCCGGTGATGATGAGGGCGTAGTTGCTGATGGTGAAGCCGATGCCGGCGGCGGCCCAGCCGGAGTAGGAATTCAGCATCGAGACGACGACGGGCATGTCGGCCCCGCCGATCGGGATGATCAGGAGGAAGCCGAGGGTGAGGGCGGCGAGGGCGATCAGCCAGAAGAGGATTTGCGAGCCGCCGGAGGCGACGAAGGCGATGATCAGGATGAGGATCAGGATGGCGATGGCCAGGTTCAGAAAATGCTGGCCGCGGAAGGTGATGGGTGTGCCTTTCATCAGGGCCTGAAGTTTGGCGAAGGCGATGATGGAGCCGGTGAAGGTGATGGCGCCGATGGCGAGGCCGATCGACATTTCGATCAGGCTTTCGAGGCGGAGATGATGGTAGGTGCCGATGCCGAAGCTTTGCGGGGCGTTGAGGGCGGCGGCGGCGACGAAGACGGCGGCGAGGCCGACCAGCGAGTGGAAGGCGGCGACAAGCTGGGGCAGGGCGGTCATCTGGATGCGTTTGGCGACCAGTGCGCCGACGCTGCCGCCGATGGCGACGGCGATGACGATGAGGCCGACGCCGCCGAGTTCCATGCCGGGATGGGCGAGGGTGGCGAGGATGGCGATGACCATGCCGGCCATGCCGAGCTGGTTGCCGCGCCGCGAGGTGACGGGGCTCGACAATCCGCGCAGCGCGAGGATGAACAGGACGGCCGAGACGATGTAGGCGAGCGTGATGCCCGGATCGGATGCGTAATTCATGATTCTGGGCGCCCTTACTTGGTCTTTTTACGGAACATCGACAACATG
>JAQTXO010000242.1 GCA_028688765.1 Acidiphilium sp.
CGATGTCCACGCCTTCAGGTTTCGTCTGCGGACTCATGAACTCCATCGGCGGCAGATTGATCGCACTGCAGAACCGGATGGTCTTCGACTTCGCAATTGCCGGCGGCAGCGCCGCCCGTGCACGAGGCGCGCCCGCAACCGCGAGGCTCAACGCGGCCACCGCGACCGCCACGATCGATCGACTTTTCATCACTCTCGCCATTCATCACTCCCGATTTCGACACCAATGGGTTTTTCCGCCGTCGCAGGAAACGTGTGACGCAAAAAACGTGCCGTCACGTAAACGGGCCGGATGCTGCCATCCGGCCCGCCCCTGATTCAGTCGACCCGCCTACACCACCGGCGGCGTGCCGTATGACAGCACAGGTGCCGCATGCGGCTGCTTGCACATGTCGCCGCAATCGCTGTCGAGCGAGCAGCAGAGCGAGCAGATGCTTCCGGCATGGAACGGGCAGGAGGTCATGTCCTGTTTTTCGTATTCATAGCCGCAGGACACGCAGTTCAGCGTCGAGTGATCGACCCCGGCGGCATAGGTCGCCTCCCGCGCGATATAGTATTTGCCCTTGGTCGCGATCGCGATGACCGGCGAGGCGACGAAAGCAACCCCGAGCGCGATGAAGGACGAGAACGCCGCCGCATAGGCACCGAACAATCCGAAGAACGCGGCAACCGAAATGATCGAGGCGATCACCATCGAGCCGAACCCGACCGGGTTGAAATTATACAGATGCGCGCGTTTGAACTCGATATAGGACGGGCTGAGCTTGAGCAGCGGCTTGTTGATCACGAGGTCGGCCACCACCGCGCCGATCCACGCGACCGCGACGTTGGAATAGAAGCCAAGGATCTTGCCGAGAAAGCTGAACATGTTGGCTTCCATCAGCGTCAGCGAGATGCCGATGTTGAGGAAAATATACACGATCCGCCCCGGATGGGCATGCAGCAGCCGCGAAAAGAAGTTCGACCACGAGAGCGAACCCGAATAGGCGTTGGTCACGTTGATCTTGATCTGCGACAGCACCACAAAAAAGGTCGCCACCGAAATCGCGACCATCCCGGCCCCGAACATCGCGGTGAACCCGGCGTGATACATCTGGATCGGCTCGTTCGCCTTGGCCAGCGGCGTGCCGTGGTTGAACGCGACCGAGGCGAAAAACGACCCCATCAGCTGCTTGGCGGCACCGAGAATAACCCAGCCCGGACCCGCGCCGAGCACGGCGAGCCACCAGCCGATCGAGTTCTGCTTGGTCTTGTCGGGCATGAACCGCAGATAATCCGCCTGCTCGCCGATCTGCGCGATCAGCGACAGCGCGATGCCCGCCGCCGCACCGAACAGCAACGGATTGAACGCGGTGCCCGAAGGCGAAGACCCGGCAAAGCTGGTCCACTGGCTGATCGCATGGGGATCGACCGCCAGCACCGCGATCGGCGGCGAGAACAGCAGGAACAGCCAGACCGGCTGGGTCCAGACCTGCAATTTCGACAGCAACGTCATCCCGAACGCCACCAGCGGAATGATCAGCAACGAGGCGAGCGCATAGCCATAAGGCAACGGCAGCCCGAAATAGAGCAGGAAGGCCTGCGCCATGATCGAGCCTTCGAGGGCGAAGAAAATAAAGGTGAAACTCGCATAGATCACCGAGGTGATCGTCGAGCCGAGATACCCGAACCCGGCCCCGCGCGTCAGCAGATCGACGTCGACATTGTATTTGGCGCAGTAATACGCAATCGGGATGCCGGTGAGAAAAATCACCGTCGCCGCCGCGAGAATCCCGTAAAACGCATTGGTGAAACCGTACTGCACCGCAAGCGATCCGCCGATCGCCTGATCGGCCAGATAGGCGATGCCGCCAAGCGCTGCGGAAAACACCGCATATTGCGACCAGGTCCGAAAACTTTTCGGCGCATAGCGGAGCGAATAATCCTCGATGACCGGATTATTGACGAAGCGATTGAACTTTCGCTTTTTCGGCACGCTCCCGCCTTCGGGCAAGGTAATCGACATGGCTGCACCTTTCGATCGATAAAATGAACTTTCAGTAAATCGATCAGGCCATGCCCGGCCCATCCGGCGGAATGGGCCTAATCGCGCCCCGTGCTGCGTAAAACTACGTAGAGCCCAGCGCGCGCATCGCAATCGAGACCGCCGAAGCCCGGTTCTCGACGCCCAGTTTCACGTAGATCTGTTCAAGATGTTTATCGACCGTGCGGGGACTGACCGTCAAAATCGTCCCGATATCCCGGTTCGATTTGCCGCGCGCCAGCCAGAACAGCACCTCCGCCTCGCGCGGCGTCAGCGCCGCATGGGCGCGCAACCGCGCCAGATCCGCCTCGACATCCTGCTGGGTGATCCGCAACAGGAATTCATCGGTCCCGATCTGCCCGAGCAGCGCGATCTCGACCACCCGGTCCGCCAGATCGAGCATCTGCGTCTCGCTCGTGGTCTCGCGCGCGATCCGCTCGGCAAGCCACGCCGCAATCGCTGGCGGCAACGGCTCGCCGGTGCCGAGCCCGGCGAGTTTCGCCGCCTGGCGCGTGCTCCACAAAATCCGCCCGCTCCGGTCGCACGCCAGTAAAAACCGCCCCGCCGCATCCATCGCCGCCTGCACGCTGCGGGTCAGCCCGGCATTGGCCAGATGCACCTTGAGCCGCGCCGCGACCTCGTCGGGCCGCACCGGCTTGGTCACGTAATCCACCCCGCCCGCCTGCAACCCGTCGATCACATGATTGGTCTCGGCCAGCCCGGTCATGAAAATCACCGGCACCAGCGCGCAGGCCGGGCGCTGCTTGATCCGCCGGCAGGTCTCGAACCCGTCGATCCCCGGCAGCATCGCATCGAGCAGCACGGCATCCGGGGTGATCCGGTCGATGATGCTCAACGCCATCTCCCCCTGCAACGCGACCAGTACGTTATACCCCGCCGCCTCCAGCGTCTCGGTGAGCAGCCCGAGCATCGCCGGATCATCATCGACCACCAGAATCGTCGGGCGGAAATTCATGCCGCATCCCGATCGAGATCGGCGAGTGCCGCGATCAGTTCGGGCAACCGGAACGCGTCGAGCAATCCCCGCAAATCCGCGAGTCCCGGTGCCAGCCCCGGATCGGCGGCGGCAATCTCGTCGAGCCGTTCGCGCAGCGGCCGCACGAACCCGATCTCGGCAAGCCGCCGCAACTCCCCGGCATAGGGCCCCAGCCGCTCCAGCGGCGCCACCGCCCGCTCCGCTACACCGCCCGGCACCACCTCATCGGACCATGCAAGACCGAGCAACCGCCCGATCTCATCGATCAGATCGCGCAAATCCACCGGCTTGACCATCACCGCATCGAACGGCGCCGGATCGGGCCGCAGCCGCGCCACCTCGCTGGCATCCGCCGAAATCAGCACCATCGGCGTCGCCGCATGCCCCGCCTCCCGCAACCGGCCGGCGAGCGTAATCCCGTCGCAATCCGGCATGGTCAGATCGAGCAGAAACAGATCGGGCCGCGCCGATCCGGCCAGTTGCACGCAGGTCTCCGCATCCGGCGCGGCCAGCACCTCGAACCCCAGCGGCGTCAGCGCATCCTCCAGCAACGCGCGGTGCGTCGCATTGTCATCGGTCACCAGAATCCGCCGCCTGACCCCCCGATACCCGCTCACCGCCCGGCGCGGCGGCGCGATCGCGACCCCCCGGCTCCGGTGCGACAGCATCAGCCGCACGCTGAAACTGCTCCCCTGCCCCGGCACCGACCGCACCGTGACATCGCCGCCGAGGATCTGCGCAAGCAGCTTGGTGATCGTAAGCCCCAGCCCGATCCCCGGCGGTGCCGCTCCCGCGCGGGGCGCGATCCGCTCGAACGGCTCGAAAATCCGCGCGAGCTGGTCCGCCGCAATCCCCGGCCCGGTATCGCTCACGGTAAACTCCGCCACCTGCCCCGGCACCCGCACCGCCAGCCGCACCTCGCCCACGCTCGTGAACTTGATCGCGTTCGACAGCAGGTTGATCAGAATCTGGCGCAACCGGGTCGGATCGGTCATCACCGTCTCCGGCAAGGTCGGCGGGCAATCGAACACGAACCCGATCCCCCGCGCCGCCGCCTGATGGCTGAACATATCGGCAATCTGGCTCAAAAACTCATGCAACCGCACCTCGCGCCGCTCGATCTCGATCCGCCCCGCCTCGATCTTGGCAATATCCATCAACCCCTCGATCAACCCGGACAGATGCTCCCCCGAGCGGCGGATCACCCGCACCGCATGGCGGCGCCTTTCCGGAATCGCCGGATCGATTTCCAGCAATTGCGCATACCCCAGTATCGCATTGAGCGGCGAGCGCAGTTCATGACTGATCCCGACCACGAAGCGGCTCTTGGCCAGATTGGCCGATTCCGCCGCCGCCCGCGCGCGGGCCAGTTGCGCATCGGTGCGCCGGTGCGCCGCAATCTCGGCCAGCAGCAAGCCGGTCTGCTGCGCGGTCTCCGCCTCGGCGGCGGCACGCGAGTCCCGCCCGAGCACGCCGAGCCACGCCACCACCCCGGCCACGATCGCCAGCAGGAAAAACGCCCGCCACAGCGCATGGGCAAGCAGCGCCGCCGCCCCCGCATCCGCCGGGCTCGCCAACTGATACAGCGCCGCCAGCAACCCGCCGAGCAGCAGCACCGCCACGGCGAACACGAAGGCAAACCGAAGCACCGGCGGCGACAATCGCCGTCGCACCCAGTCCGGCAGCACCGGGGCGACCAGCGCGGATAATTGCGCGCCATACCGCCCCTGCGGCTTGCACGCATCATGGCACCGCGCCTCCAGCGTGCAGCACAGCGAACAGATCGGCGCGGCATAGACCGGGCAATGCGCCATATCCGCCGCCTCGAACGCATTGGCGCACACGCTGCAGATCAACGACCCCTTTCCCTGCCACGACGCCCGCGGCTTGCGCGCCAGATAGAACCCCCCGCCGGTCGCCGCCGCAATCGCAGGCGCCGCACCGATCGCGATCGCCAGTGCCAGAATTGGCGAAAACGCATGCGCCACCGGCCCGAGCCACCCCGCCATCGCGGCACAGCCCGAAGCCACCGCCAGCCCCATCGCCCCCAGCCCGACCGGATTGAGATCGAACAGATGCGCCCGCTTGAACTCGATCCGCCGGGGCGCCAGCCCCAGCGGCTTGGCAATCGCGATATCCCCGAAAATCGCCCCCACCCACGAACACGCCAGCACCGCATAGAACGCCAGAATATGCTCGATCGCCCGGTAAATCCCCAGTTCCATCAGCAACAACGCGATCGCGACGTTGAAAAACACCCACACGATCCGCCCGGGATGCCGATGCGTCAGCCGCGAGAAAAAATTCGACCACGCGATCGACCCGGCATAGGCATTGGTCACATTGATCTTCAACTGCGCCA
>JAQTXO010000243.1 GCA_028688765.1 Acidiphilium sp.
CGGCCCGCGTGCCGCATGGGGGACTTGCGTAACCCAAGCGCAAGCCGCAAACTCGCTCCCAATAATCGAGGGAAACGATCGCCATGGAATTCCGCTATTCCGCCAGAACCGAAGCCCTGCGGACCCGCGTGGCGGATTTCATGGCCGCGCACATCTATCCCAACGAACAATCCCTGTTCCATACCGCCCACACCCAGCCCGATCGCTGGCAGCCGCTCGAACTCCTCGATGAGATCAAGCGGAAAGCCCGGGCCGAGGGCCTCTGGAACCTGTTCCTGCCCGATTCCGAACACGGGGCCGGGCTCACCAATGTCGAATACGCCCCACTCGCCGAAATCATGGGCCGCAGCCCGTTCGGCCCGGAAGCCTTCAACTGTTCCGCGCCCGATACCGGCAATATGGAAGTGCTCACCCGCTACGCCGGGCCCGAAGCCAAAGCGCGTTTCCTCACCCCCCTGCTCGCCGGTGACATCCGCTCCGCCTTCGCGATGACCGAACCCGGCGTCGCCTCCTCGGATGCGACCAACATCGAAACCGAAATCCGCCGCGACGGCGATGATTACGTCATCAACGGCCATAAATGGTGGACTTCCGGCGCGCCCGATCCGCGCTGCCGCGTCCTGATCGTGATGGGCAAATCCGACCCCGCCAACCCGGACCGGCATCGCCAGCAATCCATGATCCTGGTCCCGTTCCCGCATCCCGGTGTCACCCTGAAACGCCCGTTGCCGGTGTTCGGCGATGTCGATGCCCCGCACGGCCACGCCGAACTCATCTTCGAGAACGTCCGCGTCCCCGCCGCCAATATCCTGCTCGGCGAAGGGCGCGGCTTCGAGATTGCTCAAGGCCGCCTCGGGCCGGGCCGCATCCACCATTGCATGCGCTCGATCGGCGTCGCCGAACGCGCGCTGGAACGCATGATCCGCCGCCTCGACTCCCGCATCGCCTTCGGCAAGCCGGTCGCCGACCAGAGCGTCTGGCGCGAACGCATCGCCGAATCCCGCATCATGATCGATCAGGCCCGCCTGCTCACCCTGAAAGCCGCCCACATGATGGACACGGTCGGCAACAAGGCGGCCCGCGCCGAGATTGCAATGATCAAGGTGGTCGCCCCCAACATCGCCTGCAAAATCGTCGATTGGACGATCCAGGCCTTCGGCGGCGGCGGCGTCGCCGACACCTGGCTTTCGACCGCCTACGCCCATCAGCGCACCCTGCGCCTCGCCGACGGACCCGACGAAGTCCACCGCGACCAGATCGCGCGGCTCGAACAGCGCCGCCACCACAACACCGACCCTGCCCGCACCGGCGGTTTCGCCGAGGTCATGATCGCGGACGGTATTTCCGCCCCGGGAGCCCCGCTCTGATGCGCGCCATCGTCTGTGAAACCTGGGGCGGCCCCGAGACCCTGCATGTCCGCGACGTGGCGGACCCGGTGGCCAAACAGGGCGAAATCCTCATCCGGGTCCATGCCGCCGGGGTCAATTTCCCCGATGTCCTGATCATCCAGAAAAAATATCAGGTCCAGCCCGACCTCCCGTTCATCCCCGGCGCGGAAATCGCCGGCGAGATCGAGGCGGTGGGCGAGGGCGTCACTGGTTTCAAGGTCGGCGACCGGGTCTCGGCCCTGTGCTCGATCGGCGGTTTCGCGGAAAGAATCGCGCTGAACGCGCATCTCTGCCTTCCGATCCCGCAGCACATCCCCTACGACATCGCCGCCGGCTTCATCCTCGCCTTCGGCACCGCCCATCACGCCCTGATCGATCGCGGCGAGCTCAAATCGGGCGATACCGTGCTCATCCTCGGTGCCGCCGGAGGGGTCGGTCTCGCCGCCGTCGAGATCGCCAGGGCGCGCGGTGCCAAAGTCATCGCCGCCGCCTCGACCGATGCGAAACTGGCGCTCTGCCGCGAGCGCGGTGCCGATGCCACGATCAACTACACCACCGAAGACCTCCGCGAGGCGATCAGGACCCACACCGAAGGACGCGGGCCGGACATCGTGTTCGATCCGGTCGGCGGGCGCTACGCCGAACCCGCCTTCCGCTCGATCGCATGGCGGGGCCGCTACCTCGTGATCGGCTTCGCCGACGGCGACATCCCCCGCCTGCCGCTCAACCTGCCTCTGCTCAAGGGAGCCTCGCTGGTCGGCGTGTTCTGGGGCGAATTTGCCCGCCGCGAGCCGAAAAACCAGATCGCGATGATGCAGGACTTGTTTGAAATGCTCGCCGCCGAAACCATCCGCCCGCTGATCTCGAAAACCTACCCGCTCGATCAGGCCCCCCAGGCGCTGGCCGACATGGCCGCCCGCAAGGTCACCGGCAAGATCGTGATCACGCCATGAAAACCTTCGCAAACCGGGTCGCGGTGATCACCGGCGCCGCCAGCGGCTTCGGTCGCGAATTCGCCCGCATCGCCGCCGCGCGCGGCATGAAACTCGCCCTCGCCGACATCGAACCCGCGGCACTCGACGCCGTGGCCGCCGAATTGCGCGCGACCGGCGCGGAGGTCGCCCCCTTCATCGTCGATGTCGGCAATGCCGAAGCGATGGACGGGTTCGCCGATGCGGTGTTCGCCCGGTTCGGCACGATCCATCTCCTGTTCAACAATGCTGGGGTCGGATTGGGCGGGCTGGTCTGGGAACACACGGTCGCCGACTGGCAATGGGTGCTCAACGTCAATCTCTGGGGCGTGATCCACGGCATCCGCTGCTTCGTCCCCCGCATGATCGAGGGCGGCGACGAAGGCCACATCGTCAACACCGCCTCGGTCGCCGGGCTGCTCTCGGCGCAGACCATGGGTGCCTATAACGTCTCCAAGCACGGCGTGGTCACCTTGTCGGAAACCCTGTTCCAGGATTTGCGGATCACCGGTGCACGCCTCGGCGTGACGGTGCTGTGCCCCGCTTTCGTCGATACCGGCATCAAGGATGCCGCCCGCAACCGCCCGGCCGACCTCGCGAGCCCGACCCCGCCGACCGCCAGCCAGCTCATGGCCGAGGCCCAGACCCGCAAAGCCGTTATTTCGGGCCGCACCTCCGCCGCCGAGGTCGCCGCCATGACCTTCGCCGCGATCGAGGCGGAGCGCTTCTATTGCCTGACCCATAAAAAAATTCTCGGTGCGGTCGAACTCCGGCTGCAGGACATCCTGCACGACCGCAGCCCGAGCGATCCGTTCGCCCAGAAAAAAGAAGTCGCCTTCACCGCACCGGTTTGAGCCGGTTTGGGCCGGTTCAGAAATGGGTCCAGCCCGACCGGCTGAGCCCGATGCGCTGGCCGGTCTCGTCGCACACGATCACATCGGTATGCCGATCGGTGAACTGCCCGATCCGGGTGAGCGGCACCGCGCCGCATGCCGCCCGCAACGCTTGCTCGTTCGCCGCCGGGGCGGCAAGGACGAGTTCGTAATCATCGCCCCCGGTCAGGCGCTGCTCCAGCCAGTCCGGCCCCGCCGCGCGCGCCGCCGCCGATGCCGGCACCAGCGCCGCCTCGATCACCGCCCCGCAACCCGCCGCCCGGCACAGATGCCCGACATCCTGCACCAGCCCGTCGGACACATCGATCACCGCATGAACCAGCCCGCCGAGCGCGAGCCCCACCCGGGGTGCCGGCAGCAACCGCCGCTCGCGCAACGACCCGTCGGGATCGGCAAGCTGCCCGCGCGCCGCCGCGAGTCCCAGCACCGCATCGCCGATCGTGCCGGTGACAAAAATCGCATCGCCCGCCACCGCCCCGTGCCGCCGCCACGCGGCCCCTGGCGTCACGGTGCCGAACATCGTCACCGAACTCATCACCGGCCCCGCGGTCGAACTGCTGTCTCCGCCGAACAGGCCGATCCCGAATTCCGCCTGATCGCGCTGCAATCCCTTGGCGAACCCGGCGAGCCATGCCTCCGGCGTATCCGCCCGCAACGCGGTCGTCAGCAGATACCCGACCGGTGCCGCCCCCATCGCGGCCAGATCGGACAGGTTCCGCCGCAGCAGCTTGCGCGCCACCGCATCGGGCGGATCATCCGGCAGGAAATGCACCCCCTCGATCATCTGATCGACGGTCATCACCACCGCGAGGCCCGCAGGCGGGGTCCACACCGCCGCATCGTCCGCGAGGCCGAGCCCCGCCGGGTGCGCGAGCGGCGCGAAATAGCGGGCGATCCGGTCGAACTCCCCTAACCCCCCAACATCTCCGCGCCCACCGGAATCTCCGCTCTGGGCGGCCCCGGTCACCCCGGCGCGCTTTCGGCGAAATCCTGCGGCCTGAGAATCCGCGCCATCCGGTCGAGCACCGCATTGCCGAGCTGCACCGCATCCTCCTTGAGGAATCCGTGCGCGACATCGAGATATTCGTTGATCACCACGCGCGGCGGCGGCCCGTCGCTCATCCACAGTTCGGCCCCGGCGGCCCGCAGCAGCGCCCGCAGCACCGGGTCGAGCCGTTCGAGCGGCCAGGCCTCCGGCAACAGGCTCACGATCATCGGATCGATCACATCCTGCTGCTGCGTCGCGACCCGCACGATCCGCCCGAACAGCGGCGCATGCGCCTCGGGCACCCGCCCGTCCGCCACACCGGGCATGCCGGGCAGCGCGCCGATCCGGTGGCGGATGAACTGCCCGATCACGGTTTCCGCCGTCTCGCCCGCCTGTTCGGTCTGATACAGCGCCTGCACCGCCGCCACCCGCGCCAGCGTCCGCGCCCGCACGCCCTTGCCCGGTGAGGCGGTCATGCCGCCCCCAGCCGGCGCGCGAGCACGATCTGCTTGAGGCACGCCACCGCCGCCTCGGCGCCCTTGTTCGCCCCGGTCTCGGCGGACCGCGCCTCGGCCTGCGCGATGGTATCGACCGTGAGCAACGCGGTGCCGAGGCAGATGCCATGCTCCAGCGCGACGCCCATCAGCCCGTGCATCGCGCTGTCGCAGATGTAATCGTAATGATCGGTCTCGCCGCGCACCACGCAGCCGAGCGCCACGAACCCGTCGAACCGGGTGCGGCTGTGCATGGCGATGCCGAGCGCCTGGGGAAGTTCGAACGCCCCGGCGACATCCACCGTCTCGACATGCGCCCCCACCGTCGCGAACAGCGCCTGCGCCGAGACCGTCATGCCATCGACGATCGCGCGATAATACGGTGCCCGGATCATCAGGATGCGCGGCGGCGGTCCATCGAGCACCGGGGCTTCGGGCAGCGGCGCGTCGGCGGTGCTCATGATCCGGCTTCGATCGGCAGTTGATCCACGATGTTGAGCCCGTACCCGTCGAGGCCGATCAAAGCGCGCTTGTGGTTCGAGAGCAGGATCATGTCCCGCACCCCGAGATCGTTGAGGATCTGCGCTCCGATGCC
>JAQTXO010000244.1 GCA_028688765.1 Acidiphilium sp.
GGCCGGGCTGGGATGACATGAAGTCGGAGGAGTTTTTCGACCGGCGCGTGCTGGCCGATATTCCGGCCTGTTATTATTCCCATCCGACCGCCTGGAGTGAAATCGGCTTCGGCGGTCCCGCCAGCCCGCGCGGGTATGTGCGGATGGAACTGAACCGGCGCGATCCGTGGGAGGCGATCGAGGCGCATCCCGGGTCGGTGGACGAGGTGCGCCGGAAGAACCGTCATGTCGGCTGATCCCTCAACTGCCCCGGGGACATCGCCGCGCGCGACCGGGGGTTATGCGCCGGATGTGTTCGATCCGCAGGGCGGGGTCGTGCCGATGCGCAGCTACCGGCAGGAGGAGGAGGTCGATTTCGTCATTGTCGGCACCGGCGCCGGGGGCGGCACGCTGGCGGCGCGGCTTGCCGAGCAGGGGTTTTCGGTGGTCGCGTTCGATGCCGGGCCGTATTTTCGCCCGCTGGAGGATTTCGCCTCCGACGAGACCGCGCAGAACCAGCTCTACTGGACCGACAAGCGGATCTGCGATGGGGATAACCCGCTCAAGATGGGCGGCAATAACAGCGGCAAGGCGGTCGGCGGCAGCACGGTGCATTACGCGATGGTCTCGCTGCGGTTCCGGCCGGAATGGTTCAAGAGCCGTTCGCGGCTGGGATACGGGGCCGACTGGCCGATTTCCTGGCGCGAGATGTGGCATTACTACACCCTGACCGAGCGGGCGATGGGGATTTCCGGGCCGGTCACCTACCCGTGGGGGCCGAAGCGGCAGCGTTATCCTTACCGGGCGCATGAGATGAATGCGGCGGCGAAGCTGCTCGCCAGAGGGTGCGAGGCGTTGGGCTATCAATGGACCGAAACGCCGCTCGCCACGGTATCGGCCCCGCGCGGGAAATCGCCGCCCTGCGTCTATCGCGGCTTCTGCCGGTTCGGCTGTTCGACCAACGCCAAACAGAGCGCGCTGACGGTGTGGATTCCGCGCGCGTTGAAGGCGGGGGCCGAGATCAGGGATCTGGCCATGGTCGGGCGGATCGAGGTCAACGAGGCGGGGCGGGCCACCGGGGTTCATTATCACCGGGAAGGCTCGTGGCATTTCCAGCGCGCGCGGCATGTCGTCGTTGCGGGCTATGCCATCGAGACACCGCGTCTTTTGCTGAATTCGGCGACCGACCGGTTCCCCGAGGGGCTCGCCAACGGGTCGGGTCTGGTGGGCCGGAACCTGATGACCCAGTCGAACCAGGCGGCGTGGGGCCGCATGCAAGACGAGGTGCGGTGGAACAAGGGCCCGCCGTCGCTCGCGCTGACCGAGCACTGGAACTACGAGGATCGCAAGGATTTTCACGGCGGTTATTGCTGGATGGGCCAGGGGCCGCTGCCGGTTGAATGGGCTTCGGTCCAGACCGGCTCGCGCGGGCTCTGGGGCGAGCCGCTGCGGGAAGCGATGATGGATTACAATCATCAGATCGGCGTCAAGATGGTCGGCGAAATGATGCCGGACGAACGCAACCGGGTGACGCTGGCGGACGAGACCGACCAGTACGGCCTGCGGGTCGCCCGCATCACGTATAGCTGGGGCGAGAACGACAGGAAGCTCATTGATCACGCGCTGGATCAGATGATGATGAGCCTTGCCGCGATCGGGGCGACCGACCGGTTCCGCCAGGATGACGACACCAACCACCTCGGCGGCACGGCGCGGATGGGGTTCGACCGGGAGACCAGCGTGGTCGATGCGGATTGCCGGAGCTGGGATATTCCGAACCTCTGGGTGTGCGACGGGTCGGTGTTCCCCACCGTCGGCGGGGTCAACCCGGCTTTGACGATCCAGACCATTGCGATGAGGACGGCGGATCGCATCCGCGCGCTCGCCTCGCGCGGCGAGCTTTGAAAATGGGCACTCACGCGGCTGACGATGAGGTGAGCGGAGGACGATGACAGTGGAACCTACCCCGACCGACATTCAGGTGGTGCTGGAGAGCAAGGCGCTGAACGGAGAGCGCCCGGCCTGGTGCATCGAGCGACAGACGCTGGTCTGGGTCGATATCCGCGGGCCGAACCTGCACGAATTCAATCCGGCGGATGGGAGCGACCGGTTCTGGGAGATGCCCTCGTGGATCGGGTGCCATGCGCTGACCAGCCGGGGCGCGGTGGTCGCGCTGCGCACCGGGCTCTATCATCTCGATATCTTCGACAATACCCTGACCCATATGGCGGTGGCGCCGTTCGATTCCCGGCGGTTCATTTTCAATGACGGGCGATGCGACCGGCAGGGGCGTTTTTTCGCCGGGACGATGTTCGTCGCGCTCAAGCCGCAGCCGGATGTTGCGGCACCCGATCGGGCAACGCCGTTGCGGCGCTACGATGGGGAGGGACGATGGAGCGACGCGACGCCGCCGGTCGGGACGTCGAACGGACTTGCCTGGAGCCCCGACGGCAAGACGATGTACCACGCGGACACGGACACCAAGCTGGTCTGGATGTATGATTACGAGCCCGAAGCCGGTACCGCAGCGAACCGCCGGGTGTTCGCCGATCTGACGTGGAGTGCGGGGGCACCGGATGGCGCGGTGATCGATAGCGAGGGGTTCTACTGGTGCGCGGTGTTCGGCGGCGGGGAAATTCTGCGCTACGACCCGGCCGGCAGGATGGAGCGGCGCATCCGCATGCCGACGACGTTTCCGACCATGCCGGTGCTCGGCGGCAGCGACCTGAAGACCATGTATGTCACCTCGGCAACCTGGAAACTGCCGCCGCATTTGCGCGGCCATACGCCGGACGGCGATTTGTTCGCCTTCGAATCGCCATGCGCCGGCCTTGCGTCCTCCATGTTCGATGAGCGATTTCTTCCGGCGTCCTGAAGGGCGCGCCGACCGCAACGCGAGGCGGCGCAGGGTTACGACATGATGCCGTTGACCGTCTCGTTTCCGGCGATTGCCGTGCGCCCCTGCTGCCAATGACAGCAGGGGCGATGGGTGGCTTCGATCGCGGCGCCAGTGGTTATTGGGTCTTGGGAGCGGTTTTCGGTTGATTGGCGGTCTGCTTGCTCATGGAACGATCGGTCGATCCGGCGGCCCCGGTCTGGCTGTTGGTCCGGCCGGCCTTCATCGCCTTGGAATTGCCGTGGGACATCCCGCTCCCGCCCGACGTACCGGAGGAGGCGGAACCGGACGTCCCGCCCGACATGCCCGACGAGGCGGAACCCGATGTCCCGCCAGATGACGTGCCAGATGACGTGCCGGATGACGTGCCGGCACTCGTACCGCCCGAGGTGCCACCCCCTGATCCACCGGCGCTTTGCGCCAGCGCAACCCCGGTCCCAAAGGTCAGGGCGGCGGCAACGGCAGCACTCATCAATAGTTTCGATGTCATGACTTTATCCTCCTGGTTTTCACTCACGATTTCGGATGAAATATCCATTTCAGATATCGTTCTCTGCTTTTGCCGAACAAGCGACACGGAATGTATATTGAATTAAATCGATATTATACGGTGATCCGCATGAGCAAACCCGGCCGCAATCCGCGCCGATTACCTCACGCCTTCCCGGCGTGGCGCATCCGGTCGGGCGCGGGGCTGACCAGACCGGCCACCTGATGATCACCCAGCATGTCCCTCACATAGATTTCCTTCACCAGCGTCAGTCCGCAGCCCGCCATGGGGGTGGCGAGAATGACGCCGAGCGGGCCATAGACATAGCCGAGCACGACCATGGAAAACACCGTCAATGCAGGCGGCAGATAGATCATCTGCCGGTTGACCAGCGGTGAGACCAGATATCCCTCGACCAGATGGCAGGCGAGATAGACGACGATGACCCAGATCACCGTCGGCAGGCCGACATTCGCTGCCACGATGACGCCGGGGATCGCCGCGATGAAGGCCCCGATATAGGGAATGAAGGTCAGGACCCCGGCCAGAACGCCGAGTGCCAGCGCCATCGGCACATGCAGGAGCGACAGGCCCACGCTGGCCAGCACACCGACGACCATCATGTCGATCAACTGGCCGAACATCCACCGGCGCAGCACCGCCGTGAGTTCCGCCAGAATCTCAAGCGCGCGCGGCCGGCGGGGGATGGGAACCAGACTGATGAACCCTCGCACGTACAGGCCGGGCGTCGCCCCGAGGTAAAGAGCGGTGATAAAGATCAGCAGGACGCTGCTGAGCCCTCCCAGCGCATGAACCACCACCCTTCTGGTCGAATCCCCCACCAGCGTGAACCCGTGGGAGGCGAGGCCCGCGCGGGCGCGGTCCAGCAGGTGCCCCCAGAACCCCGATGCGGCGGCTTCGGTGGTGAGGAAATGCATGAGCGAGCGCACGAGTTCGGCGAGCTGCACCTCGATCTGAGGACCGAGCCACGCCACAAACCCGGCGCCCGCCGCCGCGAGCGCCACGGCGACCAGAGCGAATGCGAGCCCGTTCGGCAGTCTGGTCGCGCTGGACAAGGCGTCGCTTGCGCCGCGCAGCACGACGGCGGCCAGCACCGCAGCGAAGATCAACGTTGCGATGTCCGCCAGCAGCCAGACGGCGAGGGCGATCACCGCCAGGATCAACCCGGCCCGGAGCGTGCGCGCGATCGAGACCGCTTCCGCCGTCCGCACGCGCTCGCTCCCCGCCGTGGGAAGCGGGCCGTCAGGTGCTGGTCCGGTTCGATCGATTTCGGGCTCATGCGTGGTCATGCCGAGGATATCGGCACGTCCGCACCGAACTACCACCACCCGGTACGTGACCTGGAAAGGTCGTTACCGCCGGGTATGCAGGGCATGTCGAGGATGTCACCTCCGGATCGGCAGAAATGGCTTGGATTCACCGGATCAATCGCCAAGATCAAGTCCCGGCAAGTCATATGATCGAGCGCGCCGGCTCTGCTCCTCAAACGACTTGGTCCGGTCGAGTTTATATTACGGCGTTGGAACTACGCTGTGTATTGGCGGCGGTCTTGAAAGGATTTCCTGTGAAAGCTCTTGTTTACAACGGTGCCCGCGATGTCAGTATCAACGATGTCGACGATGCGCGGATCGAACGCCCGACCGATGTGCTGGTCCAGATCGTGGTGACCAATATCTGCGGCTCGGACCTGCACATGTACGAAGGCAGGACCGAGATGGAATCCGGGCGGGTGCTCGGCCATGAGAATCTGGGACGGGTCATCGAGGTCGGGAGTGCGGTGGACCGGGTCAGGAAGGGCGATCTGGTCTGCCTGCCTTTCAACATCGGGTGCGGCTTCTGTGAGAACTGCGAGCGCGGGCTGACCGGCTTTTGTCTGACCTGCAACCCCGGTACGGCGGGTGCCGCGTACGGGTTCGCCGGGATGGGACCGTATAGCG
>JAQTXO010000245.1 GCA_028688765.1 Acidiphilium sp.
CCCATCGCGATATCGTTGTTGAGCTGCAGATCCGCCGAAATCGTCCCGTTGGCATAAGCGGTCACATCCGCCTCGATCCGCAGCGACCCCGTCACCGGAATACTGACGATCGCCTCCTGCGCCAGCGACCCGTCCAGCCACATCGTCGCGGTGTGGTACTTCAGCGCCGCCGCAACCTCCGCCCCGATATTCACCACCTGCGGCGTGATTGCCCCGCCCGCATTGGCGGTAATATCGAGCGTCGCGATCAACGTATAGTGATTGAGCGCCGTAGTTAGAAGATTCGTCGCCGAGGACGCAATCCCCGCATCCGGCGTCCCGCCCACCGAAATCATCACCCCCGTGGTCGAATTCGGCGGCAGCGCCGGCGCATCCACCGTCAGCACCGCCATCGCGACCGACCCGTCCGGGTTGAACGTCTTCGGGTCCATCTGCACGGCATAGACCTGGCCGCCGATCGTCGCGGTCAGCGTATCCCCCGGCTGCACCGCCCCCGCCATGAAGGTCTCGCCGAAACTCGTCGGCTGCGCCGCCAGCACCGTGCTGCCGGTATTCTGCAAATTGAGCCCGACGATCTGCCCGGCCCCATCGGCCTGGGGCACAACGGGGGCGGCCGTGAATCCGGCTGGGGTAAGCGATGTTGACATGAAGGCTCCCGAAAGGTTGGAGGGCGCAAAATCAGCTTAACAGGACGAAAGCAACCCCCAGTTGCTACGAGGCATTCTCAAAATAGCCTCGCAAAATCATATTACGCAAACTTATCTAAAATTTGCAACCTATGATATGTAACATTCCTGAGGCAGTTTCCAGCGATCGATCCTCGTAACAACAAGGAGACCATTTTGGCTCTGCCTCGGTTATCCCTGATTCATCCTTAAGAAATCGTTGCCATTTTCAGGATTTTCTCAGACCTCGGCAAAGTCCACGATCCTGTCCTCCGCCGAACGCCGTGCCGGGGATCGTGCATGTGCAACTCAAAGTATCCGCTGCCACCACGCCCCGGTATCACGCAAAAGTTGTTTACCGCCGCCGCCGCGCCCCGAATCGCCGGAACACGAAATCGCGTATCCCTTCGCGAATCGCTACAGCATGTTCGTTTTTCGACAGCGACCAAACCACCGTCCCGATCAGCCCGTCGCGACCTTCCAATTGGGCTGAACTTGCCGCGTTCCAGTAAAGCTGCCGCATAAAATATCGAAGCAACCCAAAATTCCGTGGGTTCTTCATCATCAGCAAAAGCGTGTTTCGCGTTCTGTAATAGCTCTTTTCGGCCGTTACCCGCCCACCGAAACTCCGCGACTCCGCATGGAAAATCCGCGCCGATGTCTCACAAACCGCTGGAATTCCCCGCCGCCTCGCTCGTTCATAAAAATCCGACTCTTCGAGTTGCAGAAAAAAGCGTTCGTCGAAGCCGCCGATCTGGTCGAACACGGTCATCGGCACCATCAGGCACGCCCCATAGGCGTAATTCATCTCATACAATGTTGAAAATCCAGTCACCGGCAAAGCCCCCGGCGCACGACTCGGATCGAGTTGCACCCCCTCTGCCGGATCGGCAAAATCAATCGCCGGGTGCATAAGGCACAATCCGAACCTTGATGCCGCCGACCTCATCCGATCGAAGACCCCGGCAGGCACCACGGTATCATTGTTCAGCAGGCAAACGACATCCGCCCCCTGCCGCCGCGCCCACTCGATCCCCGCATTATTGCCGCCCGCCCAGCCTGTATTCGTCGCCAGTCGCAAAACCGGCACACTTGGCCAATCCGTCTCCATCGCGGTCCCCAGTCCATCGCTGGAACCGTTATCCACAACCAGAAGGCTGAGCCCGTCATGACACTGCGCTACCACGGAGGCGACACAGGCGATCGTGTCTGCAACCCCACGGTAGTGCAGAATGATCACGATTGTCCGAGCCATCGTCATCGCGTTCACGCTGAAAATCGGCTTCCCAGCCGGGTCAGCCCGCGCCATACGCCGCGCCGTATCGGCTCAGGCAAGTGAGCAACCCGATTCTTGATCCTGCGGGCCGCTCCCAACTGGCCATCCAGCAGCCCGGCAACGCGTCTGGCCGCTGTAAAATCGCCCGTCGCAAATGCCGTATCGAATCCAGCTTGCCGCCTTTCAACGATCGACGCTTCGATCTCCTTCGCATAACGCGCGAGTGTCGGGCGGGTCGCCAGAACGTGCGCCAGCACATCGGCATCCCCAAGGTTCATGCGCAGCACATCGCCGGAAAAATTGCCAGCGTGCTTGCGTATTCCAACGGTAGGCTGCTGCAACACCCCGATCGGCGGATGTTCCGCCACCCGCAACGTCGTCGCGAAATCACACCCAACCAAGCGGCTCACCCCCTCGTCCCATCCTCCCAACGCCAGAAACCGGGCCCGGTCGACCATCATGCAGGAAGGAAAGAAAGGCTGGAATCGCAACAGATCACCAACGATCGAGTCACGGAAAACGCCGCCATCAGCATGAACTGGCACGAGCTTATCCCAATAACCCGGCGGGGCCATCTCGAACTTCGACACATCACTCCAAAGCCGGTCGCGCACCTCCCGGAAGTCGGCATAGGCGCATATCGGCATAGCCTGGCCGGTCCAGAACCTCGCCATCTGTTCCAGATGCACCGGCTGCCACAAATCATCACTATCGCAAAACGCCACCAGATCACCCGAAGCCACTCGCAACCCGGTATTCCGAGCAATCAATTCGCCCGAATTCGGGATCTCGATGACTCGGACCCGATCGTCATAATTAACTAGAAATTCACGGGTTCCGTCCGTCGAGCCGTCATCAACCACGATGATTTCGGTAGCTGGTAGAGTCTGGGTAAGAACGCGATCTAGCGTTTCGCCGATCATCTCAATTCGATTGTAGGAGGGAAGAACGACACTTATTTTGTTCGATTGCATGATATTTATTTTTCCGAGTTAAGCTACTACAATATGGTTTCGGGTCGTTCGGCCCAAAATTTGAATTGCATATGTGAGCGATTAAATGAAAATAGTCATTGCGCTACCCGCCTACTACAGTTTTCCAATTGGAGGATATCATGTTCAGTACGCTTATGCCAACTACTTAAATTCACTAGGCCATGATGTGACTATCGTATTTCCACGATACGCCGACGGAACAAACAGCATTGGTGCGTATATTAAGACTCCTGTTTGGGCGTCATTAATCAAACTCCGGAATCGCCCTCTAATATCATCATTCGTTCTGAATAAAGAAGTCAAGATAAAATTTGTGAGAAATCTCCAGGAAAATTCTATCCCAAATGGAGACGCAATTATCGCGACAGCATGGCAGACAGCGGAAATTATTGGCCTGTACGCCAAGAGCAAATTTAAGAAAAAATTTTATATAGTGTATGACTATGAGCATTATATGACAGGAGATGAGATCTTGAAAAAGAGGATTTCGGCAACGTATAAACTTGATTTAAGAATAATTGCATCATCAAAAGTCGTACAGAAGACTGTCGAATCTCTGGGAGGTCGCGTAATAGCTAATATCCCATGCGGTATTGATTTTGATTCATTCGGAATGGATATCGAACCAGTCGTCAGAAATCCTCATACTATCGGTTTTCCATTAAGAAGGGAGTCATTTAAAGGAGCAGAAGACGCTTTTGAAGCTGTCAAGTTGCTGAAAAATAGGTTTGGACACGGAATAGATGTTGCTGCGTTTGGCAGCCAGAAATTTGATACCCCCACTTGGATAAAATACATCGAGTTTCCAAATCAGAAGCAATTACGTGCTTTTTACAACAGTCGAGCTATTTTTTTTGTACCATCTCACTTTGAAGGTTGGGGACTCCCAGGTTCAGAGTCTATGGCTTGCGGTTCTGCGTTAGTTACTACAGATAATGGGGGATGTCTAGACTATGCTGTTGACGAAAAAACGGCATTAGTAGTCCCACCTAAGCGGCCAGATTTAATGGCCGACGCTATTATTTCGCTTATTGAAAGCCGTGCACGTAGAGTTAAACTAGCCACAGAAGGGCATAAATATATAAACAATTTTACCTGGGAAAGATCCGTTTATGCACTTAATAATATACTAGTTGATAATTAAACTAGACAGAAATCTTGTGGGTTATCCTTAAAATAATTTCTATAATTTTTCTAGGCCGATAATATGCTGGTTCGTAGCGGCCACCACGCCCTATAATACCGTCCCATAGCCCGTCGAAAATCGCAATCTTTCCAGCACGATAGTTAGGCATTCGGTCAATCTGTTTTATCTGTCTGTGAAATGCCCAATAGATCGATCTAATGTAAGCCATTTGGGAGCAATGCTTACGCCACATAATCAGTTCATTTCTCGCCATGAAATAATAGTAATGGGGTTTAACAGTTTCCGGCGAATCAATGGTTTTTTTCGGTGGGTGAAGAAGCGACGTGGTGTTGATAACTTTATTAACAAATTTAGCGGATACAGATCGAATAGAGAATTCAATATCTTCCCAATAGGCAAAAATTTCATCATCGAGCACTCCAATCTGATCAAATACAGATCTTTTTACTAACATTGCTGTACCGACAATAGCAATGTTAGTCTCGCCATTAATTATGTATTTATCCGCAAGATCTTCGCTATAAACGGGTGTATAAGTAGGAGTATTTAAATCAAAAACGCCCAACGCAAATTGCACATTATTAGTACCAATATCTTTTACAATGGGACTTACTACTCCAAGTCTGCTGTCATCTTTGAAACTTTCAATGAGATATTTCAGCATATTCGGCTCCGCAACAGCATCGTTATTGAACAGCCAGACATATTCTGCACCTTGCTCTAAACTATATTTAATTCCTACATTATTGCCACCAGTATAACCGATATTTTCCGGCAATTTAATTAAATCAATAGCGTCTGTACTTTCACATATATCTTTTATTTTTGATGCAGAGTCGTCGGCTGAGCCATTATCGATTACGACAATCTTGTAATTATTGTATTTTTGATCATGTAAGCTTCTAAGACATCTTTCGGTATCTTCAAAGTTATTCCAGTTTAGTATTACAATATAAACTTTTGGTTCGTCATTCTCGTGGGTCACAATAATTCCTGCACAAAAGTTGATTGATCACAAGACATTTCTGGACGAGAAACGACTTTCGATTAGCCTAATTTTCAAGAGCCACATGTGAGCGCGGACAAGCAGCCCGTGGTAACGCAAGTGCAATCTCGCCCCCGCTTTCGTAGATTACACCGTCGAATCACGTCCCCTTGCTCCCCCCCCACC
>JAQTXO010000246.1 GCA_028688765.1 Acidiphilium sp.
GTTCTTCCAGTCGGGTCGCTCTCCGGTCGGGTTGTTTACACTGGGAACCAACGTGACGGCCGACTACGTCGCCTTCACCGGCGGCAGCCTGACGGGTCCTGCGACGGTCACGACCAACACGCTCATCCTGGATGACTTCGTCGGGAACGTGAACAACGTCACCTCGCCGACGAACTACCTGGCCAACGGATTCCACGTGGCCAACGGATCGAGCGGGAGCACGCACGTGAGTATCAGCATGCCGACCAACGGTGAGGGAGCCATCGGCCGCCAGGCGGTGAACCTCAACGTGGCGGGCAACGCGACACTCAGCTCGGGCGTTACGTCGACCTTCGGGAACGGCCTTGGGCCGGCGGGAATCCTGCCGACCGAGGCGAACGTGGGGAGCAACCTGCTCGTGCAGGCGAGCGGCAACCTGACGGTGATCCCCAGCACATTTGGGCCGGCAAACTATGCGCTCTCCCATGGCGCACTGGGTGTGAACGGCTTCGTCTTCCCGGGTGGGATCGTCCTGATGGCGGGGAACACGCTCACGCTCAACGCCGTGGTCGACAACGGCTATGCGCCGACGGTCGTGGCGGGCCAGGGGATCTTCTTCCAGGCTCCGCACATCGTGACGACCGCTCCGGTGATCACGAGCGGCAACGCGTGGGTGAACTTCAGCACGGCACCCTCGAACGTCCCGGCGATCTACGGGGTGACCCCGGTGCTGACGATTTCGCCCTTGGCGTACACGATCGTGGCGAATCCTTCCGCTTACCACATCCGTTCCTACGCGCCCTAGGGGCATAGGAACCCGGATCTGGTGGATTCGAGGGCAGGGGGGCTTCGGCCCCCCTGCCCGCTTTCGAACGTGTCCCACCTCCGATCCCACCGATGGAGAGTCCCCGGTGAACTCTCTTGAGTAGGCTCGGGGGATGGGGCTATGCTGCGTTACCCTGTCCACGCCAAGCGCTTCCTCCGGACGGTCGGTTGCATCCTTGTCGGTCACGACCGTCTCCGAGGCGCGGATGCCGATTCGGCGGGGCGTTCGTAGGAATGCTCGCCGGGGCGAGTCCCAAAAAGTCCTTGACCGTAAGCCTCGCGATTGCAATCATTGCGATAATGTTCATCCAGGCTTCGGTGGGGAGATGCGCACAGGGCATTCTCCCTTGATCGTAAGCCACAGGGGGCGAAAAACGAGGTCAGGCACAGGGGGAACATGAAGACGAAAACAAGGAGTTATCTTTCGGCCTTGCGGGCGGTTCTTGCGACGGCCGCCGTCGCGGGGCTCGGGTTGGGTCTGCTCCCGGCGCGGGCGACCGTCTTTGGGCCGCTTCAGCTGCCGGGGCATGGAAGCGTGGTGAACGGAACTGCTACAGCTACAGGTTCGTATGGATCCGGAGGTGCCGGGCACATCCTGGTTACCGCACCCAACACGATCATCAACTGGGGCAACACGGGCGGGACGATTGGAGCAAGCCAGCCGGGGGGCTTCAACATCGGTGGGAGCGCGCATCTGACGATTACCGGCGCATCTGGCCTTTCGCTGCTCAACGTCGATGTGAGCGGCAACCCCTCCCAGATCCTTGGCATGATGAATACGAACCTCAATGTCTTTGTCGCCAATGCGAATGGGATCACCGTTGGGCTCGGGGCCAGGATCGTTGCCCCCGCCGGCATTAGCTTGATCGCGGCAACCGTCAACGAGAACCAGTTTAAGTTAAACGGCAGCCTGCCGATCAGCTTTGCAGCTAGCGGTCCCTTGACCGTGCTGGGGGACATGCATGCAGCCGGAGGTCCGGGCCGGTCGATCGTTCTGGCGGGCTCCGGTGCAGTGAACATCTCGCCGATTCCCAATGGTGCTGCACACTACTTTAAGCCCGGGACCAACGTGACCGTCGTGGGCGGTGTGGGCGGGGTTGTTTCAGCAGGTGCGTTCACTGCGATGGACTCTACTGGCAGCCCGACTCCTTCGGCCATGACTCCGACGACCGTGACCCTGAACCTGGGCACCTCGTCGCACCCGTATAACTTAAGCCTGAGCGGGCCCAACGGGGTGCAGCCATCGCGCGGAACCGTGGTCCTGGCCAAAGGAAACATCGTGAACGACGGTTTCCTGTCGACAACCGCGACCTTTTTTAACGCGATTCCGGCGCTCCAGTGGACGGGGACGCTCACGAATAACGGCACGATCCATGCCGAGCTGGACAGCTTCTCCACCGGAGGGCGAGTCGGATTCTTCGGCAACACCTCCGCGAAGCTTGCCTACGGCGGGCTGGTGAACAACGGGACGATCGCGACCAACAGCGGCAACATTCTCTTCGTCGATCTCCCGGGCACGATCACCAACAATGCCGGAGCGACCGTCTCCAACGTCGGGGGCTCGGTCTTCCTCCGTGCGGGTAACGTCGATCTGCCGCTCTTCACCGGAGTGGGAGGGGCCGTGATCAACCATGGCTCGGTCGTTTCTAACGGAAACGTGGGCCTCCAAGCCTCCAACCCGAACCACGTGGGGCCGAACCCCGGCGGTGGGGTGTTTAGCGAGGGGACGATCCAGTTCGTGTCGTCGACCGCTCATACAAGCTCCGACCTCTTCGTTGGCAGCTTGACGGGCAACGCGTTCCTGGGCGGCACCGTGACGACTCCGCACGATGCGGCGGGCCTCAACTCCGTCTATTTCGTCTCGGGTCGCTCTCCGGTCGGGTTGTTTACACTGGGAACCAACGTGACGGCCGACTACGTCGCCTTCACCGGCGGCAGCCTGACGGGTCCTGCGACGGTCACGACCAACACGCTCAACCTGGATAACTTCGTCGGGAACGTGAACCACGTCACCTCGCCGACGAATTACCTGGCGAACGGGTTCCACGTGGCCAACGGATCGAGCGGGAGTACGCACGTGATCATCAACATGCCGACCAACGGTGAGGGAGCCATCGGCCGCCAGGCGGTGAACCTCAACGTGGCGGGCAACGCGACCCTGACTTCGAGCAGGACGTCTACCTTCGTGAGCGGCGTGGGGTCGGTGGCAAAGCTGCCGACCGAGGCGAACGCGGGGAGCAACCTGCTCGTGCAGGCGAGCGGCAACCTGACGGTGAACCCCAGCACAATTGGGCCGGCAAACTATGCGTTCTCTCATGGAGCGCTGGGGACCAACGGGTTCGTCTTCCCGGGCGGGATCGTCCTGATGGCGGGGAGCACGCTCACGCTCAACACCGTGGTCGACAACGGCTACGCGCCGACGGTCGTGGCGGGCCAGGGGATTTTCTTCCAGGCTCCGCACATCGTGACGAGCGCTTCGGTTCCGGTGATCACGAACGGCAACGCGTGGGTGAACTTCAGCACGGTACCCTCGACCGTTCCGACGATCTACGGGGTGACCTCGGCATACACCATCGTGGCGAATCCTTCCGCTTACCACATCCGTTCCTACGCGCCCTAGGGGCATAGGAACCCGGATCTGGTGGATTCGAGGGCAGGGGGGCTTCGGCCCCCCTGCCCGCTTTCTAACGTGTCCCACCTCCGATCCCACCGGCGGAGAGTTCCCGGTGAACTCTCTTGAGTAGGATCGGGGGCGGGGGTCCATACTAAGCTACCCTGTCCACGCCAAGCGCTTCCTCCGGCCGGTCGGTTGCCTCTTCTCGCGCGGCTACGCGACCAACCTGGTGGGGGTCCCATCGGCGCTTTTGGCGAGCCCCGAATTCAACGAACAGCCGATCCGCCTCTCGATTCACGGGGTTCGCGAGAGGAACCCGGGGCTCTTCCGGAAGCTGGGCGGGACCCGAGATGCTGGGGAGGCGGCCCGGATCTTCGAGGACTACATGGATGTCCTCTTCGGCCTCAACGACGAGCAGCGCATCCGTCCCGGTCCCGGCGGACGGGCCCGCGCCACCGGCAGTCCGGTCCCGCGAAACTCTTACTGGCAATTAACGATGCCGAGGGCAGGAGACGCTGGGAACGCCCACGGCGAAATAGACTTACGAGACAGTGCGCTCTTTCGGGAGCCCTGCGCAGTCCGCTGATACGACCTTAACATTTGCGGACGAATCACTAAAGTTAGCAAAAGAAGCTTGACCGCAAGCCTCGCGATTGCGAGCGTTGGCAGCACGCTCGGTCAGGCTTCGGCGGAGAGATGCGCACAGGGCGCTCTATCTTGATCGTAAGCCACAGCGGGCGAAAAACGAGGTTAGGCACAGGGGGAAACATGAAGAGGAAAACCAGGAGTTATCTTTCGGCCCTGCGGGCGGTCCTTGCGACGGCCGCCGTCGCGGGGCTCGCGGGGTCGGGTCTGTTCCCGGCGCGGGCGACCGTCTTTGGGCCACTCCAGCTGCCGGGGCATGGAAGCGTGGTCGGCGGTACAGCAGTCGCGGGTTCCATCGTGGGCGGAACGCAAACGATTAGCACCGGTCACGGGAATACCGCGATCAATTGGGCTGCGTCGGGAGGCACGATCAACACGTCTCAGCCGGGCGGCTTCAACATTGGCCAAAGCGCGGCATTGCACTTTGCTGGAGGCACGCTTCCGCGAGCCGTCCTGAACGTCGACGTCAGCGGAAGCCCCTCGCAGATCTTCGGGACGTTGACCGGTGCGGGCAACTATTCGATCTTCGTGGCGAACGCCAACGGGATCACGGTGGGACCGAATGCGGTGATCACGGCTCCGGCAGGTCTGGGGCTGATCGCGGCGAGCGTGAACACGGCCCAGTTCCTGTCGACCGGGAACGTGCCGATCAGCTTCGCGACCTCCGGCCCCTTGACCGTGCAGGGCAACCTGCAGAGTGTCGGCAGCTTCGTCCTGCTGGCGGGCTCCGGTGCGGTGAATGTCTCGCCGATTCAGAACGCGGTGACCGGACAGACCTTTAGCACGAGCAACGTGACGGTCAACGGCGGAGTCGGCGGGACGTTTAACGTCGTCGCGGGGATCCCGTTCTTCTCCTCCTTCGGCGTTGCGGACGGGTCCGGTTCGTTGACGGCCTCGGCGACCAGCCCGACGACCGTGACCCTCAACCTGGGCACCTCCGCGAAGCCGTATAGCCTGGCCGGATTTTTCGGGTCCAAGACGACCGTGTTGGCCAATGGCAACCTCGTGAACAACGGCGTGCTCAACGGTGTGAACAATGCGATCCCGAACCTTCAGTGGACGGGGACGCTCACCAACAACGGCACGATCCATGCCGAATTGGACAGCTTCGCCACCGGAGGGCAGGTCGGGTTCAACGGCAACACCTCCGCGAGGCTTGCCTACGGCGGGCTGGTGAACA
>JAQTXO010000247.1 GCA_028688765.1 Acidiphilium sp.
CCCCGTATCCGTCGCGAAGTGGAGCATTTTGCGGCCCGGCTTGCCGTGCTGACGTTCGACAGCGACGCCGCAGCGCATACGGCCGAGATCCGGAACAATCTCGAAACGCGCGGTTGCGTCATCGGACCGTATGATCTCATGATCGCCGGACACGCCCGTAGCCGGGGTCTGGTGGTGGTCACCGGCAACATCGGCGAGTTCAAGCGCGTTGCCGGGCTAAGATGTGAGGACTGGCTGGCATCATGATCTCCATGTCCGACCTCGCTCGAACACCACAGGCGCAAAGGCCTGCTCTTGGGCAAGGTCGACCTCTCCTTGCCGGGCCAGTTCGAGCCCGGCCACAAATGTGCTGGTCCAGGCAGACCGGCATCGTAACATTGTCGGCGGTGAAGATCCCGCGGGCTCGGCACCTGGTCCCGGCAAGAGCTCATCGAGGCTGAGAGGAGTTTCACTTTCACGAGCCGCCGCAGGATCCTGTCCCGGGCTTCCGGAATATCATAGAGGTCCAGCGCCGGCAGCCGATAGATCGGCCTGGTATCGACAGCGTCGGCGGGGTCATCGAACCGCTCCAGACACGCCCAGAGAAAGGCGATCATATCGACCTCGAGGGAACCACCGATCGCGCCGCCGATCGCCTCGGGTCGGCCACGGGCAAAAACATCACGTCCCAGCTGCGGCCGCTGCTCCAGCCACGCCCCCAACGCCTGGATCTCCTGCAAGGCGACCAAGCGGTCCCGCAGATCAGTCGCATGTCGTTCCGCCGCCTGTTGCGCCGGCTCATCCCGCGGCAACAGCAGATCGGACCGCAACAGCAGAATCCAGGACGCCATCATCACCCAGTCCGCCTGATGGCCCAGCGGAATTGTCGCCCGCGCCCGGTCCAACCGGTCCGCCAATTGGTCGATCAGGTCAGGTAAACGCAACGTCGAAAGATCGATCTGATGCGCCCGCGCCTGCGCCAGCAGCAGGGCCAGCGATCCGTCGAACCCCTCCAGCGTCAGATGCGGCGAGCCCCCCTCCCCTGCCCCGTCCACCGCGCCGGTTGATCCATCCATCGCGGCGATCAACCCGTCGAAATCGGCAGCAGCTGGAATTTCAGGCCCGGCCACGCCGCGGCAATGGCGATGAGCGCCGGTCGCGGGGTGGTCTCCGCCGTGAAGAACCCATAGCCCAGAACGCCATGACCGGCTTTCTGCCGCCGCCTTGGTCCCGCGTCGGGGCGCACCCTCACCTGCCGCGGCAGATCGCTGATACCCCAGTGTCGGGACAACCACGCCAGTGCCGTCGGATGATCATGCCCGAGCGTCAGAATCGCCGGCGGGATCGGGACCAGGACCTGCAGATCGAACGGGCACGCAAGGCTGATCCCGATCCGGTCTCGGGCCCTGGCCTCCCGGGCCTCGATCCGCTCGCGGAACTGACGGGCGAGAATACGGCAGCCCGCGACCGAGAGGCTGCGCGACCCGCCACCATGGCTCACCGCACGGATAAAAATATCCTCCTCGATCGTGCGGCACCGCCCGTTGCCATGAAATTTGCGACACGTTCTTGACGGAGCAGATGTATTTAGATATATCTTATTTAAGGACCGAACCGGCACCCGGACACAGTCCGGAATAACGAAAAATTCCGCGACAATGGGTCGCAATCCAACAGTGCCTGAAACCGAAAGATACCATAACCATGAACTATCAACCCAACGAGCGGATCACGCCACAACGCGCTCATAGGCTGGCCCATGTCGAGACCACGCGCGCGGCACTCGCCTCCGCCATCGACGTCGTCGCCTTGACCGCGCACGAGCGGGCCGACCTGCTCCTAATGCGCGAAGAAGAAAAGATCGCCCGGGATGTCTATCTGCAACTCCATGATCGCTGGGGCCTGCGTCCCTTCGGCAACATCAGCGGCTCCGAACAGGCCCATATGGACATGATCCTGCTCCTGCTGGAGCGACATGGATTATCCGACCCCGCGGAGGGTCTGCCGATCGGCCGCTTCAACGACCCCGTGTTGCAGAACATGCATGACGATCTTCTTTCCAGAGGTCTGCAAAGCCAGGCCGAAGCCGTGCGGGTGGGTCTGCTGATCGAGGAACTCGACATTTTCGACCTGCAGGTTGCGGCATCACGCACCAAAAAGCTGGAAATCCTGGCAGTCTACGCCGATCTCGAGCGCGGCTCGCGCAATCATCTCCGCGCATTTTACCGGTGGTTGCACCGGCTAAGCACACACTACATCCCGGTTCACCTGACCGCCGAGGGGTTCGCAGCCATCGCCAACGGCCCCCACGAATCCTGCCACTGAATTAGCCAAACGAAAACCGCGCAGGCGGGACAGACAAGCCCCATCCAACATCGACCGCCTGAACCCGCATGTCACCCCGTACCGGGCATTGTTCCACGAGTTGGGTCGGGGTTTGGTGATCGCCATGATAGCGGCGTTTATTTGACTCTGTCGGACACCGGAATACCGAGGAGCCATTTATGATCAATACTTCGCTTTCTCTACTTCTCTCCCGGCTTGATTTTGCCTGAATAACGACGTTTCATATCATTTATCCGCCGCTTACCATCGGCCTGTCGGCCCTTCTGTTCTTCTTCGAATGGCGCTGGATGAAGACCAACGATGAGAAATGGTACCGGCTGACCCGGTTTTTTGAGAAAATTTTCATCATCAATTTCGGTGCCGGTGTGGCAACTGGGATAACGATGGAATTGGCGTTCGGCGTACTTTACGGCCCGTTCTCGCAGGCGGCCGGCCCGTTTTTCGGGCAGATACTGGGTTACGAGACGATTACCGCCTTCATGTACGATGCAGGGTTCATCGGACTGAACCGCGCCGACTTTGTGGGAGCCTCAAACTCTTGAGGGGATGGAGGCTATGGAGAAGCGGACGGCATCGACGAAAAGTCCGGCAGAAGTTCGTCGCTGGAACTGACGCTGACGATGATGGGATCAAAGTTTGCCGCCTGCGCGAGCGCGACATCGCCTTGCCTGGCAAGCTCCAGGCTGGCGACAAACGTACTCGACCACGCCGAGCGCTGACGCAACGGGCTTTTTGGTTGGGCCGTCTGCTGATCGGGTCCCGGCAACAGCTGATCGAGGCGTAGCGCCGCTTCGCTTTCACTCAGCCGCCGCAGGATCCGGTCCCGGGCTTCCGGAATCCCATAGAGGTCCAGCGCCGGCAGACGATAGATCGGCCTGGTATCGACGGTGTCGGCGGGATCATCGAACCGCTCCAGACACGCCCAGAGGAAGGCGATCATATCGACCTCGACGGAACCGCCGATCACGCCGCCGATCGCCTCGGATCGGCCACGGGCAAAAACATCACGTCCCAGCTGCGGCCGCTGCTCCAGCCACGCACCCAATGCCTGGATCTCCTGCAAGGCGACCAAACGGTCCCGCAGATCGGTCGCACGTCGTTCGGCCGCCTGTTGCGCCGGCTCATCCCGCGGCAACAGCAGATCGGACCGCAACAGCAGAATCCAGGATGCCATCACCACCCAGTCCGCCTGATGGGCCAGCGGGATCGTCGCCCGCGCCCGCTCCAACCGGTCCGCCAATTGGTCGATCAGGTCAGGTAAACGCAGCGTCGACAGATCGATCTGATGCGCCCGCGCCTGCGCCAGCAGCAGGGCCAGCGATCCGTCGAACCCCTCCAGCGTCAGATGCGGCGAGCCCCCCTCCCCTGCCCCGTCCACTGTGCCGGATGCCCCATCCATCGCGACGATCAATCCGTTGTGATCGGCAGCAGCTGGAATTTCAGGCCCGGCCAGACCTCGGCAATGGCGATGAGCGCCGGTCGCGGGGAGGTTTCCGCCGTGAAGAACCCATAGCCCAGAACGCCATGACCGGCTTTCTGCCGCCGCCCTGGTCCCACGTCGGAGCGCACCCTCACCTGCCGCGGCAGATCGCTGATCCCCCAGTGTCGGGACAACCACGCCAGTGCCGTCGGATGATCATGCCCGAGCGTCAGAATCGCCGGCGGGATCGGGACCAGGACCTGCAGATCGAACGGGCACGCAAGGCTGATCCCGATCCGGTCTCGGGCCCTGGCCTCCCGGGCCTCGATCCGCTCGCGGAACTGACGGGCGAGAATACGGCAGCCCGCGACCGAGAGGCTCCGCGACCCGCCACCATGGCTCACCGCGCGGATAAAAATATCCTCCTCGATCGCCGCGCCATTGATCTCCCAGGGAATGATCCCGGCCCCCCGCGCGGCTGCGGCAAATGTCTCGAGATCGGTCGACGGACCTTTGATCGTCAGGTGGTGATACCGCCAGATCGAAGCGGGCGTCGCGGTCGACGGCGCATCCGATCGGGCAGCACCAGACGGCCGCCGCCCCCGGGGTTTCGGCAAAGGCGGCAGAGGCAGTCGCGTCGGCGGGGTCGCCGGTTCGGACGGCTCAGGCTCGGTCTCCCAGGGAAACCGGACCGCCATCAGAGATCGAGCATGCCGGCCGGGCTGTCACTGACCAGACCGGCGCGCTGGACGTAGCCGCGCATCACGCTCTGGGTCCGGTGACGGGTGTGGCGCATGATGTCCTCGTCACGCACCCCCTTGGCATAGGCTTCGGTGATGAAGCCGACGCGCAGCGCGTGGGCGCTCAGGCGATCGAACCCCTCGATCACCAGGCCGGCCATCTCGACGCGATAGGCCAGGATCCGCCGCACCGCATCCGGATGCATCCTGACATCCCCGATGGTATCGCCGGTACTGATCCGGCGGAACAGGGGACCTGATTTACGGGTGGCGATCTCCATCCAGTCCTGGAACGCCCGGACCGGGCAGGTCTCGACATGCCGGCCCCGCGGCACGCCGATCTCAGCCCCCTCCCCTGCCTGATCGGTCTTGCCCCGCCGGATCCGGAGCCGCAGTCCGCGCGCATCCTCGGCGATGTCATCGACCTGCAGCGCCACCAGTTCCGAGCGGCGCAGCGCCGCGGCAAAGCCGATCAGCAGCAGCGCTCGATCGCGCCGGCCGCGCGCGGTGCGATCGCAGGTGGCGACCAGCTGGCGCAGCATCGGCAGCGTCAAGGCCGCCGCCTTCTGCACCGTGCGACCGTGATTGCGAAGCGCCCCGCGCAGCGGATGCTGGATATCGCCATGGGCCGGGTTCCACGGCAGATCATTGAACCGGTGCATCGTCCCGATCCCCGCGAGGCGCCGACGGATCGTCGTGGGCGCATGGGACCCCGCGAGGCTGGCGAGATAGGCGCCGACCACCGCCGGGGTGGC
>JAQTXO010000248.1 GCA_028688765.1 Acidiphilium sp.
GCAAGTCCACTCTTGCCGCGCTCGCGCTGAAACTGGCGGCTCCGGATCAGGGCGAGATCAGGCTCGGCGGCACCGATATCGCCCGGCTTCGGGCCAGCGATGTCCACACCCGGATCACCTGGCTGTCCCAGGCGACGCATCTGTTCGCCGACACCATCGCCAATAATCTCCGCCTCGCCCGGCCCGATGCCGATGACGCGATGATCTGGGCGGCACTCGATGCCGCGCGGATCGGCGATACGGTGCGCGCGCTGCCGGACAAGTTGAATGCCTGGGTCGGTGAAGCCGGTGGCCTGTTCTCCGGCGGTCAGGGGCGCAGGCTCGCCCTCGCCCGCGCGCTGCTCAGCCCGGCCCCGATCCTCATTCTCGATGAGCCCTGCGCCGGGCTCGACCTTGAGACCGAGCAGCAGTTCATGAGCACGCTGAACGAAACGCTTCAGGGCCGGACCATGCTGCTGATCACTCACCGGCTGACCGGGGTGGAAAAGCTCGACCGGGTGTTCCGCCTCCAGAATGGCCGGGTGACCGCAGCGACGCGCTGAGGCGCCGAATGCGCCACAATGCTTGCGTCGCCGTAAGGAGACCGCTACCTGAACGGCATTCCTATTCATGTTGAGGATCAGGCGATGGCGTTCAGGGTTGCGGTAGTCGGTGCCACCGGTGCGGTGGGACGCGAGATTTTGAAGACACTGGCGGAACGCAAGTTTCCGATTTCCGAAATCATCGCTCTCGCCTCGCCACGTTCGGCGGGGCAGCAGGTCAGCTTCGGCGAGGATCAGGTGCTGACCGTGCGCAATCTCGAAACCTTCGATTTCCACGGCGTCGATTTCGGCCTGTTTTCCCCGGGTGCGGAAGTTTCGGCGATCCACGGGCCGCGCGCCGCGGCGGCGGGCTGCATCGTCATCGATAATACCAGCCAGTTCCGGATGGACCCCGACGTGCCGCTGGTGGTGCCCGAGGTCAACCCGCAGGTGCTCGACAAGTTCGCGGCGAAACCCGACTGGCGGCGGATCATCGCCAACCCGAACTGCTCGACCATCCAGATGGTCGTGGCACTGAAGCCGCTGCACGACAAATTCACCATCAACCGCGTCGTCGTCTCGACCTACCAATCGGTGTCGGGTGCGGGAAAGGAAGGCATGGACGAGCTCGAACGCTCGACCAAGGCCACCTATGTCAACGACTACGGCAAGCCCGAGATCTTCACCAAGCCAATAGCCTTCAACGTCATCCCGCATATCGACCGGTTCATGGCCGATGGGGCGACGAAGGAGGAGTGGAAAATGGCTGTCGAGACCCGCAAGATCCTCGACCCCGATATCGCGGTAATGGCGACGTGCGTGCGGGTGCCGGTGTTCATCGGCCATGCCGAGGCCGTGCATGTCGAATTCGCGAACCCGGCGCCGCTGGACAAGGCGCGCACTGCGTTGCGTAATGCACCGGGGATCATCGTGTTCGATGAGCGCGATGACGGCGGCTACATCACACCCTTCGAGTCGCAAGGCGAGGATGCGGTTTATGTCTCGCGTCTGCGCGTCGATTCCACGGTGCCGCACGGCCTCGCCTTCTGGTGCGTTTCGGATAATCTGCGGAAGGGAGCCGCGCTCAATGCGGTGCAGATCGCCGAAACCCTGATCGCGAGAGGCCTGATGAACCGCAAGGCAGCGTGACGGAATTGACGGATGCGCGGTTGTCGGCCTAAACCGCGCACGGCGGCGGACGTAGCTCAGTTGGTAGAGCGCCAGGTTGTGGTCTTGGATGTCGTGGGTTCGAAACCCATCGTTCGCCCCATTTTTCTCAGTCGCGTGATGCGAAGTGGAGTAAGGCAGGCTTCTTTTTTTGGAAAAAAAGAAACAAAAAAACTTTGCTCCCGCGTGCCCGTGCCGTTTGAAACGCCCATAGCCCAAATTGGTAAAAGTTTTTTGTTTCTTTTTTCCAAAAAAGAAGCCCTTCCCTTCCTCCCTTGTTTTCCTGCGCGATGATCTGCGCCCTCATCCTCGCTGGCGGCGAAGGGCGGCGGTTGGGGGGGGCGGACAAGGCGCTGACCAGGTTGCACGGTATCCCCTTGATCACCTATGTGATCGCCCGGCTGCGGGACCAGACCGATGCGATCGCGATAAGCGCGCGCGGGGATGGCTCACGGTTCGCGGCGTTCGATTGCGCGGTGGTGGATGATGGCCGCCATCGGGGCAAAGGGCCGCTGGCCGGGCTGCATGCGGGGCTGGTCTGGGCGGCAGCGGCACATGGAACGGCGCTGCTCAGTGTGCCGGTCGATACGCCATTCATCCCTGCCGATCTGGCGGGGCGATTGCATCCGGCGCCTGCGGTCGCGGCTTGCGCTGATCGGGTGCATCATTTGGTGGCGCTTTGGCCGGTGGCGGGGATTGCCGGCAAGCTCGATGCGTTCCTTGACGGACCCGGGCCTTATCGCGTGGCGGATTTCGCGCGGTCTCTGGCGATGCGCAGGGTCGATTTCGATGCTGCGTCCGATCCGTTTCTGAACATCAACACACCCGAGGATCTCGCTCGTGCCGAGGCGCGCCGATGCTGACGCAATTCACCGGCGATTTTCTCTATGCCGTGGTCGCGCTGTTCGTGATTATCGATCCGATCGGCACAGCGGTGATTTTCGCCGCGCTCACGACGCATGACGACGGGCCGAAGCGCCGCAGCATCGCGCAGCGGGCCTCGCTGATCAGCTTTGTTGTGCTGCTGATTTTTGGTCTGGCGGGCGAGAAGCTGCTGCGGCTGCTCGGCATCGGGATTCCCGCACTCCAGATTGCAGGTGGCGCGTTGTTGTTCCTGTCGGCAAAGGACATGGTCACCGCCAAGGGCGAATTGCGCGCGAGCGACGAGGAAAAGGCCGCGGCAAGCAATTCGACCGAGGATATCAGTGTGTTTCCGCTTGCGATTCCGTTGATTGCGGGACCGGGCGGGATGACCACGATGGTGTTGCTCCATGCCAAGGCTGGCGGCCACCCGGCGGCTATCCTTGCGATCACGCTTGCTCTTGGGGCGCTGATCGGGGCTACGCTGATCGCCATGCTTGCCGCGCGAACGCTGGCCCGGCTGATGGGCGCCACCGGGGCGAGTGTGATCGGCCGGGTTCTCGGCATTCTGGTGGCCGCCCTCGCCGCGCAATTCATTCTCGAAGGGCTGCAAACCGCGCTGCATCTCGGCTAGTCGGGAAAAATCCTGCCTGATTTCAACAAGCTAGGGCACAATCCGGTTGACCCCGGCGCTGGTCTCTGGCACCGTCGCGAAATCGGGAGGCGGGGATTATGACACGATCCGAGCTGGTCGCCGCTTTGGCGGCGGATCATCCACACCTTACTTTGGGGGATGTCGAACGCATCATCACCGCCCTGTTCGATGAAATGACCGCCTCGCTTGCGCGCGGTGACCGGGTGGAACTGCGCGGGTTCGGCGCGTTTTCGGTCAAGCGCCGACAGGCCCGTGCCGGGCGTAACCCGCGCACCGGAGAGACCGTCGATGTTACCGAAAAGACTGTGCCGTTTTTTCGCGCCGGGCGGGAATTGCGCGAAATGATCAATGGTGGTTCTTCGTCGGACGCCCCGCAAGCAAAGCCGCACAAAGGACCAAGACGCTGAAATTCGTCCGTATCCTGTTCAGCGCGATCGTTCTGATCGCGCTGGTGATTTTCCTGCTTTCGAACCGCGAGACCACCGTCATCGGGTTCTGGCCGTTCGGGACGCTCGGCTCGGCTGCACTCGGTGCGGTCGTGTTGATCGCCTTCGCCCTCGGTGTGCTGATCGGCATGGTCCTGCTGGTTCCGCATCGGGTGCGGGCGCACCGCCGGGCGCGACGGGCGGAAAAGCAGGTCGCGGCGATGCAGTCGGCTCAAACTGCAGCGGTACCCCCTGCCGAGCCGACGCTGGCCGCACCCGCGCAGACCATGCTACCGCCCCGCTGACTCCGATGGATGCACCGATCAAACGACTGATCGCGGCCATCGATACGCCGGATGCCGCTCGCGCGCGTGAATTGATCGGCGCGGTCGGCCCGCATTGCGGCTTGATCAAGCTCGGGCTTGAAATCTTCTCTGCGCTCGGTCCCACCGCGTTCGAGGGCCCCCTGCCCTGCCCGGTGTTTCTGGACGTCAAGCTCCACGATATTCCGAACACGGTTGCCGGTGCGGTGCGCGCGCTGCTGCCACTCCGCCCGGCGATGCTGACGATCCACGCCGCCGGGGGGGCTGCGATGATCGAGGCCGCACGCAAGGCGGCAGGCAGTGCCGATCATCGGCCGCTCATCCTCGCCGTGACGGTGCTTACCAGCCTCGATGCCCGGGACCTTGCCGCAACCGGGATTGCCGATGATCCCCGCGCTCAGGTGCTGCGCCTTGCCCGCCTGGCTCTGGCGTCGGGTGCGGACGGGCTGGTGTGCAGCGCCGATGAAATCGCGGTGCTGCGCGACGAGTTTGGCCCTGCGCCGATTCTGGTGGTGCCGGGGATTCGCCCCGCCGGCAGCGATGTGGGGGATCAGGCAAGAATAGCCACACCGCGGGACGCGATCGCGCGCGGCGCCAGCTACATCGTCGTCGGGCGGCCGATTACTGCCGCCGCCGATCCCGCCGCCGCTGCTGCGGCCATCGCGGGATCGATCACATGATCCGGGTGAAAATCTGCGGCATCACCACACCGCAAGCCTATCGCGCCGCGACCGATGCGGGAGCGGACTGGATCGGTTTCAATTTCTTTTCCCGCTCGCCGCGCCATGTCACGCCGCAACAGGCGGAGTCGATCGCCGGGCTGCGCGGTCCGTCCCGGGTCGGCCTGTTCGTCGAGCCGGACATGGCGATGATCGAGCAGACTCTCGCTGTGTTCAGCCTCGATATCCTGCAAATCTATGCCGGAGCCCCGACCTGCTGGGCGATCGCGGCGCGGTTCGGTCTGCCGGTATGGCGCGCGGTGGGCGTTGCTCACGCATCGGATCTGCCGCGCACCAGCGAGGACCTGGCCGGTTTCGTGATCGAGGCCAAGGCGCCGGCAGGCGCTGATCGTCCTGGCGGCAACGCCACCGCCTTCGACTGGAGCATCACGCAAAACTGGCAATCCCCCGGTCCGTGGCTGCTCGGAGGCGGGTTGCGGCCTGATAATGTCGCCATGGCCATCGCGCTCAGCGGTGCTTCGGCGGTCGATGTTTCATCCGGGGTGGAGGACCAGCCGGGGCATAAATCACCCGATCTGATTCGCGCCTTCATCG
>JAQTXO010000249.1 GCA_028688765.1 Acidiphilium sp.
AGTGCTTGATTTGGGGGATGGGTTTGGGGGACAGTGCTGAAAATAACAAGGGAAGTAAGTTCTTCTTTTTTTGAAAAAAAAGAAGCAAAAAAACTTTTTTAATCTGGGGCTGGGGCGGTGGAACGGTATGAGGCTAAGTTCATGGAAGTTTTTTGCTTCTTTTTTACAAAAAAGAAGTGCTTGTCCTGCCTTGCCTGTCCTCTTGCCGGATGGCGGGAATTGACTTGCCGGGCTGTCGCCTCTACGTCGCGCCGAAATACAGGAGACGGGTCCATGGCGGTCAGCGCCTTCATTTTTCCGGGTCAGGGCAGTCAGGCTGTGGGCATGGGGCGGGATTTGGCTGCCGCGTTTGCGCCCGCGCGTGAGGTGTTCGAGGAGGTTGACGAGGTTCTGAAGCAGAAGCTGTCGCGGCTGATGTTCGAGGGGCCGGTCGAGGAGTTGACGCTGACCGAGAATGCCCAGCCGGCGTTGATGGCGATGTCGATGGCGGTTTTGCGGTGTCTGGAGCGTGAGGGCAATGTGACGGTGCGCGAGCGGGCGGTGTTGCTCGCGGGGCATTCGCTCGGGGAGTATACCGCGCTGGCGGCGGCGGGCAGTTTCAGTGTGGCGGAGGCGGCGCGGCTGCTGCGGGTTCGCGGCACGGCGATGCAGAAGGCGGTTCCCGCGGGCGAGGGGGCGATGGCGGCGTTGCTCGGGGTCGACCTTGCCGTGGCGGTCGAGATTTGTGCGGCGGCGGAAGCGGGGCCGGAGGGGCGCGAGGTGGTTTCGGTCGCGAACGATAATGGCGGCGGGCAGGTGGTGATTTCGGGTGCTGCGGCGGCGGTGGATCGGGCGATCGAGGGGGCGAAGGCGCGCGGGGTGAAGCGGGCGATGAAGCTGCCGGTATCCGCGCCGTTTCATTGTGCCTTGATGCATCCGGCGGCGATCGCGATGGAGGAGGCGTTGGGGGTGACCCCGCCGCGCGCGCCCGCGGTGCCGGTGATTGCGAACGTGACGGCGGCGAAGGTGACGGTGCCCAAGGATATTTCGGCACGGCTGGTCGAGCAGGTGACGGCGACGGTGCGCTGGCGTGAATCGGTCGAGGCGATGATGGCTTCGGGGGTGACGCGGTTTATCGAACTGGGGTCGGGCAAGGTGTTGTCCGGGTTGATCCGGCGGATTGCGCCCGAGGCGGAAACCCTGAATTGCGGCACCCCCGCGGAGTTGGAGGCTTTGATCAAACATGTCGGCTGATCTGTTTTCGCTGGCGGGGCGGACCGCGCTGATTACCGGGGCTTCGGGCGGCATCGGGGCGGCGATCGCGCGGACGCTGCATGGGCTGGGGGCGGTTGTGACGCTGTCGGGCACGCGCGAGGCGGCGCTGGCGGCGCTGGCGGCGGAGCTTGGGGCCGGGGAACTGGGCGAGCGGGCGCATGTGATTCCCGCCGATCTGGCCGATCCGAAGGCGGCGGAGGCGCTGGTGGTGGCTGCCGAGGCGGCGATGGGGCGGGTGGATATTCTGGTCAACAATGCCGGGCTGACGCGCGACGGGCTGGCGGTGCGGATGAGCGACGAGGCGTGGGCGCAGGTGCTCGATGTCGATCTGGCGGCGCCGTTCCGGCTTTCGCGCGCGGCGCTGAAGTTCATGATGCGCAGGCGGTCGGGGCGGATCATCAATATCGGCAGCATCGTGGGGACCACCGGGAACCCGGGCCAGGCGAATTACGCTTCGGCCAAGGCGGGGCTGATCGGGCTCACCAAGGCGCTGGCGCAGGAGGTGGCGTCGCGCCATGTCACCATCAATCTGGTGGCGCCGGGGTTTATCGAGACCGCGATGACCGATGCGCTGAGCGAGGAGCAGCGTGGCGCGCTGGCCGGGAAAATTCCGCTCGGACGGTTGGGGCGGCCCGAGGATGTCGCTGCCGCCGTCGCTTATCTGGCCTCCGATGCCGCCGCCTGGGTGACCGGTTCGGTCATTCATGTGAATGGCGGGATGGCGATGAGCTGAATGCGCGCGCGCATGGTTGGCGCGGCTGCATGAACCATGCTAAGCGCCCCGGACTTTCGCAATACGGCCTGTGCTTCGGCTCCGGCCCGTTCAACTGCCGTTACCGCCCGATCATTTCGTCACAGGAGCACGATAGAAAATGAGTGAAGTCGCCGATAAGGTTAAGAAGATCGTTGTCGAACATCTCGGCGTCGATGAAGCGAAAGTGACCCCGGAAGCCTCGTTCATCGACGATCTGGGCGCGGACAGCCTCGATACCGTCGAACTGGTGATGGCGTTCGAGGAAGCGTTCGGCGTCGAGATTCCGGAAGATGCGGCCGAGAAGATCACCACGGTGAAGGACGCGATCGACTATATCGAGAAGCAGAAGGCCGAGTGAGCGGTACGGACCTGGCGTGAGCGAGAGGATGATGGGGATGCGGCGCGTCGTCGTTACCGGGATGGGGATTGCCTGCCCTCTGGGTGTGGGCGTCGAACCGGTATGGCGGCGGTTGATCGAGGGTCATTCGGGCATCGGTGCGATCACCGTGTTCGATCCGGCCGATCTGCCGTGCAAGGTGGCGGGGCAGATGCCGCCGGGGACGCGCGCCGAGGGCGGGTTCGATCTGGGCGAATGGGTCCCGGTCAAGGACCAGAAGAAGATGGACCGGTTCATCCAGCTCGGGATGACTGCCGCCACCCAGGCGATGGAGGATTCCGGCTGGACCCCCGCGACCGAGGAGGATCGTTACGCTGCGGGCGTGATGATCGGCTCGGGGATCGGCGGGTTGCAGACCATTTATGAGGCCTCGGTGCTGGTGCATGAGGGGCGGTCGCGCCGGTTGTCGCCGTTTTTCATTCCGTCCGCGCTGATCAATCTGGTTTCCGGCAATGTCTCGATCAAATTCGGTCTCAAGGGGCCGAACCATTCCGCTGTGACCGCATGCGCGACCGGGGTTCATGCGATCGGCGATGCGGCGCGGCTGATCGCGCTCGGCGATGCCGACATCATGCTCGCCGGCGGGGCCGAGGCGGCGGTGTGCGCGCTGGGGATCGCGGGGTTCTGCGCGTCGCGCGCGCTTTCGACCGGGTTCAACGACACGCCGGCCAAGGCCTCGCGCCCGTGGGACAAGGACCGCGACGGGTTCGTGATGGGCGAGGGCGCGGGTGTGCTGTTCCTTGAGGAATACGAGCACGCCAAAGCGCGCGGGGCGAAGATTTATGCCGAGATCGCGGGTTATGGCATGTCCGGCGATGCCCACCATATCACCGCCCCGGCGGATCATCATGACGGGGCGTTCCGGGCGATGAAGGCGGCGCTGAAATCGGGCGGTCTGGTGCCGGCGGACGTGCAGTATATCAATGCGCACGGAACCTCGACCCCGATGGGCGACGATCTGGAGCTTGAGGCGGTGGAGACGATGTTCGGCGATGCGGCGAAGCATGTCGCGATGTCCTCGACCAAATCGGCGACCGGGCATCTGCTCGGCGCGGCGGGGGCGATCGAGGCGGTGTTCTCGATTCTGGCGATCCGCGACGGGGTGGCACCGCCGACCCTTAATCTGGACGAGCCGAGCCGGGCCAGCGTGATCGACCGGGTGGCGCACGAGGCGCAGCGGCGGCGGATCGATATCGCCTTGTCGAACAGTTTCGGCTTCGGCGGGACCAACGCTTCGATCCTGTTCCGCAAGGCGGGCTGAGCGCGGCGGGCCCGTGTTCGGTCGTGGCCGCCTGATCCTGCTGCTGCTGACGCTGGTGGTGACGCTGAACCTCGGCCGGATGGCGGTTCAGGAAAGCTACGACGGACCGGGGGCGCTGCGCGTGACCCGCAACGTGGTGATCCCGCCGGGCGGAACCGCGACGGTTGCGGCAGCGCTGCATAGGGCCGGAGTGATCGAATATCCGCTGATCTTCGAGATGGCGGCGTGGCTGACGCGGGGGCAGGGGCCGTTGCAGGCCGGTGAATATACGTTCGTTGCGCATGGCAGCCTGCGGCGGGTGCTGCATACGCTGCGGTTCGGCCCGGCGGTGCAGCACAAGGCGACGATCCCGGATGGGCTGACCGCGACCCAGATTGCCGACATCATCAACGCCCTGCCACGCGCGACCGGACATGTCGCGCCGCCGCCGGAAGGCAGCGTGCTGCCGCAGACCTATGATTATATCTATGATGCCAGCCGCAAGGCGATTCTCGCGCGGATGCAGCGGGCGATGCGGAAGGCGCTTGCGAAGGCGTGGGCGGGGCGCGCGCCGGGATTGCCGCTGGATACGCCGCGGCAGGCGGTGATTCTCGCGTCGATCGTGCAGCTCGAAACCCCGGTCGCGGCGGAGTTACCCCGGATTGCCGGGGTGTATGAGAACCGGCTGAAGCAGAACATGAAATTGCAGGCGGACCCAACGGTGATCTACGCGGTCACCAAGGGCAGGGCGACCGCGCTGACCCATCGGGTCGATGACCATGATCTGGCGGTGGACAGCCCGTACAATACCTATCTGCATCACGGATTGCCGCCGGGGCCGATCGCGGCGCCGGGGGTGCGGGCGATCGAGGCGGTGCTGCATCCGGCGGCGACGAAGGATTTGTATTTCGTGGCGAACGGGGCGGGCGGGCATATGTTCGCGCGGACGTTCAGCGAGCAGCTGGCCAATATCGCGCGCTATCGGGCCAGCCGGGTTCGCCACCCCTGATGGTTCAGGAGCCGGATGTTCCGGTGGGCGGCAGGGAGGCGTAATATTGCGAGACCGCCTTGATCTGCTTGGCGGTGAGGTCTTTCGCGATGTTGCGCATCAGATGGAGGTTGCTCTCGTTGCGCGAGCCTTTCCGCCAGTCGATCAGCTGGGCTTCGATATATTTTTCAGGCTGGCCGGCGATCCGGGGAAATGCCGGGGCGCGGCCGAGGCCGCCGGCGGCGTGGCAGGAGGCGCAGGCCGGGATGACGTGCGCGGTGCCGACGCCCGCACCGTGCAGCGCGATGGTTTTGCCGAGATCATCGCTCGGGGCGGCGGGCAGCGAGGCGGGGGCGACTACCGGCAGGCTGTTGTAATAGGTGGCGATCGCCTTGCGATCCGCTGCGGTGAGGCCGGTGGCGAAGCTTTTCATGATCGCGTTGCGGCGGGTGCCGTGTTTGAAGGCGTAGAGCTGGTGTTCGAGATAGGCGGTGGGCTGGCCGGCGAGGGCGGGGAAGCCGGCGACCGGGTTGCCCATGCCGTTGGCACCGTGGCAGCCCGCGCATTGGGCGACCTGGGGCGGGGC
>JAQTXO010000250.1 GCA_028688765.1 Acidiphilium sp.
GCAAGTTCCGGAATTGCCGATGGATAGGGTCCCGCAAACGGAGCTACCCCAGTCGAAATGCTTACCGTGCCGAGCGGCTGGGCCAGTATCCGCATTGCGCCCCCGATCAGCGGAGAGCCCACAGCTCTCGCCATTAACCCCATCTCAGGTCACCGTGATCGCAAATGAAGCTGCAGTCGCCGCCGACCCGCTCGCCGTTTCAACCCACAGGTAATATGTCCCCGCAGTTGCCGGGATAGTCGCGTAGGCGGCCCAGACCGTATCGTTGTCGATGATCGATGCCGCCTCCCAACCTCCCGTCGGCGCGATCGTCGCACTGGTGGAAAATGCAATCTGGGTCGCGGTCGTCTGGGCTGGTGAAATACCGCCGTTGACCGGTATTGTCCCCGACCCTGCAGCCACTGTCGTCGTCGCCGGCTGGTTGATCGTATACGTAACGCTTGGCGCCGCAGCGGCGACAACGGAAATCGCCCCGGAAACCGCCGTCACGCTCGGCACCCCGGTCTGCTGCGCCCAAACATAAAATGTCCCCGCAGCGGTTCCGGCCGTCAAACTCGCGGTCCAGCTCGCCCCGCTGAGCGTGGCCGTGACGAAACTGCCAGGCACTACCGTCGCACTGCTCGACAAGCCCACCTGCACCCCAGAGCCTGCGGGCGTGACGGTACCAGCCACGGTTATCGCACCGCCCGCCACCACACTCGCCGGCACGCTGGTGATCGCCACCCCTGCAGCGGCAACCGTGAATGGCTCGCTGGTGCCGAATACCGTCGGCTGGCCATGATCGCGCACGAACATCGTGTATGTACCCGCCGCAAGCCCCGGCACCTGAAGACTGTAGCCGCTGGCCCCGATCAGTGGCGAAACGGCCGCAGTCCAGTTCACCCCATCGGTCGAATAATCGAGCCCGGCTGGCGTATCATCGAACAACCCGCCACTCACCGAAAACGCGACACCCGGAGCCTGACCCGCAATGGCATTGACCGTGATCGTCGGCGATGCCGGCGCAACCCCGTTCCACCACACGATCGATCCGCCAGAGTATGTCAGCGCCACAAGCTCGGTCTCGGCCCCCGGCGGGAGGGTCGTCACGCCACTTCCCGACGTGATGCCGACCCCCATTGTCACCACACCAGCCGAAAGATTGATCACCCGGCACGAAAACCCGCTACCCATGTTGGTGAAATTCGCACTCAGCGTCATCGGCTGGCTTGCGACAAGGATACGCTGATTATGGGTGGTCGCATCGAGCACGGTATTCGCCGTCAGCTCGACCACACCGGCACGCATCGTCGGTACTTTCTGGGCGATATATGTCCATATCGCCGCGAAACTCTGGCTCAGCAGGCTGTTTCCGCCCTGTGCCACGAGCAACTGATCCGAATCCGAGGCCGCGCCTGCCGCCGGCAACTGATCGATCGTCTGCCCACCGATCAGCTGCTGATACGTGATCCATGCATTTGCGCCGTTCTGCCAGATCGCGATGTAATCGCTCGCCCCGATCGTACTCGCCGCATTCGCGACCGCCGGCGCCGTCAAACCCGGTCCAGCGGGTCCAGCAGGGCCCGTCGCACCACTTTCGCCCTGCGGCCCGGCCGGTCCCGCCGGACCAACCGGGCCGGCAATCGAACCCGCCGTAACGCTGAAGGTTCCGTTCGGATCGATCGCGATGCCCGTCCCGGCACTGAACAACCCCCGCAACTCGGACATTGCGAGCCGGGCCGGCGAGCCCGAAGCATTCACAATCACCTCCGCGTCGAGCTGAAAGGTCCCGAGCAGCGGAAATCCCAGATGATCCTCGCCGTTCGCCGCCAGCGTCGTTACCGACAGTTCCAGTCCGGCGCCCAGCGTGAGGGCCTCGGGTTCGCCCGTCCCCGCACTGGTCCGCCCCAATATGTCGCCGGTCGGGAGCAGAATCTCGGTTTGCAGACCCGCGGTGATCTGCGCCACCGAGGCGGCATACAGGGTGCCGTTCTGCGAAAGCGGTATCAGGTCCGTCGGCCCCGCGTCGGGCGCCGTCGGCAACTGGGGAATCGTTGTCATTCAATAACATCCTCAAAGTTCGCGACCCGGTAGATTGCGTCCGGTCATTGCAGCACGAGGTCGGGCATCCCGCCGCGTGTGGCATCAGGCAACCGCGATCCAGCCCGTCGCATCCGTCGCCGTCTGCTTGATCCAGTAGGTCGACCCGACCCCGCCATTCAGGTTCCGAAAACTCGAGCCGGGGGGTGCGGCGATCACGCCGCTCGGCGCACCGCGCCCGATCAATGTCAGGCATCCGGTCGGTTCGGTCGCCGACAGATACCGTACGCCGCCGCCCGATGCCGGCTGCAGCTTGACATCCCCCGCCTGACTTTGCAGCGTGACACTACCGTCGCCGCCCGGTTCCAGATAATCCGACTGCATGAACCGTACCGCCTGCCAGGCACCCGCTTCACCCTGCCATTCGATCGAGGCCCCCGCCGGCACCGTGACCGGTGCGCCGGTCCAGTTCTCCTGCGCCGGCGCACTCCCCGCCGCTGCGAAACCGATCGACGACAAGCAATGAACGGCCAGCTTGCGAGACTGAATCACCGGTAGCCCCACCTGCACCGCGACGGTCGCACCAACCCCGTCACCACTGATCGTCGCGACCGTCCCGGGGCCATACCCGCTGCCATACGCGGTCATATAGACGCCGATCACGGCGCCATCGGCGATCCACACCCCCGCCGTCGCCCCGCTGCCAGGACCGGTGATCGCCACGGTCGCCGTCGTATAGTTCGACCCCGCATTGGTCACCTTGATGAAACTGATCTGTCCGGCCATGCTCTGTGCCGTGGCGCTGATCATGCTCTCAACCGGACCAGTACTCTGCGATACTGAAACCCGATCGACGATATCAGGATAGACCAGTGTGTTGACCCCACCCGATGCGATCGGGTTGACCGCGAACGACTCCGCATAATTGATCAGGTTGCCGCGAAGAATGAGCGAGTCGGTATAGGGTACCAGTGCATCCAGAGGATTCCCGCCGGTCCCGGACGACACGACATTATCAGCCACCACAACCAGCTGCGGCGCGTCACGCAGAACAATCCCCGATCCGCCCGCACCGTAACCGACATAATTACCGATGATCGACAGATTATTGCAGCTGATCCCGAAATTGTCGCCGCGACCGTCCGACTCAACATTCAGCGCAATGATCCCGATCGCACAATCCTGCACGTAATTGCCTCGCACGGTGCAGTTCTGCGTCCCGCCGATCCCGATCCCGATCGTCGGCCCATCGATATAATTTCCGGTGAGGTCGACGAAGATCGCACCCCCGGCATCGATGCCGAACCCCCCTGCCCCGGTAATCATATTGTCCGAAATCCGACAGTAGCCGGTATTCGCCAGCATCCCGCCACCCGACGGCCCATTATTGACGATCAGATTGCCCGTAACAATAATATTACGTCCCGATATCGAAATGCCGTATCCGGTATTGTCGAACGTACAATTATTAGCGACCAATCCACCCAGAACATCGGGATTGGCATTGCCATAAACCCCGGGTTCCGTGTTGGTCGCATTGAAATTGCCGACTGAAATGCCCGTCTGATTGTTCCAGCAGGTATTACCGACAATCTGGACGTCCCGGATCTTCAGAACGAAGGTCGGATCCTGACTGTCGACGTATATGCCGTTGCGGGCATTGTCATGGGCGCGGCAACAGGTCACCGCCACCGAATCGCACGCCGCCACCCACATTCCATCGACCGCATTGGCGGTGAATTCACAGTCATGGATATGGTGGCGGGTCAGCGTCGGATCACTCGGTGCAAGTGCCAGACCCCATCCATAGATCGACCCCATCGCGTTGCGAAACAGCGAGCGGGTGATATTGGCATTGGTGCACGAAGCCTGAACCACCACTCCCCAGGTATCGGCAGTGATCGTCGGATTGGCATCGAAAACCAGACCATCCGCGAAAAACTGGGTTGCGCTTACGCTGATCCACGCCGGATTGGCCGAGGTTCCGGTTGCGCTCTGCGCCCCCCTGGTCAGCACCGTCTGCCCGGGAACCCCCACCATGACCGCGCAAGTTCCCCCGACATCGCACTCCCCATCGATCCGATAGGTGCGCGGCCCGAATCGTACCGGATTTCCCGAGGCCAGCGCCGCGATCAGCGCAGGCGCGTCATTGGTAACGCCATCGCCCACCGCACCGAAATCCTCGATGGCCACGGCATTCGCAGCGATCGCCGACAACGTGCGCAAAGCGCTGGCCCCTGCCGCGATCGCCTCGAACCCACCTGCCTGAACCCCCGAGACACCAGATACACCCTGCATGAATGTCGCGTACGATACGCCGGAATTGACCCCCGACTGACCGACCGGCACCACATCGGTACTGGCGGGCGTGGAACCTGCCGGCAGGGTCGCAATCTCGAACGGGGCCGCTGTCGCCGACAGGGTCGTCCCACTCAACGCCAGATTTGCGCCGACGCTGATCGCAACGGGACTGGCAACCCCCGGGCCGACACCGCCGAACAAGGTTCCCTGCGGCAATGACAGGGCCTGTTGCATCCCGGCCAGAATCTGCGCCCGCGTGGCACCCACGGTCGACCCGTTCTGAAACACGGGCAGAATATCGCTATCCGATACCGAGGCGGCATCAGGCAATTGTCCAATCGTTGGCATGAAATTCCCCTCAGTCGGCGGTGATCGGCTGGCCGGATGGGCTGGTCAGCGGCACCCCCCCAAATGTCGTGATCGCCGTGGGGGGCGCCGGCACCGATGCCAACGCCACCACCTGCAAGGCGATGCTCCGGGCCAGGCTGCGGCCGCAGGCGGTCGTCACCCCGATCGTCACGGTGTAATTGGTGCCGGACTGACCGCCAGTGAGCCAAAGCACCGCCCTCGTGCCATCGATCGCGGACGACGCCAGCGCCAGATCCCCCGGATTATCGGGCGTTATCGCGACTGTCAGGCTCGCAATCGTATCGCCCGGATTTCCGGTCAGGGCCGGCGCGATGTCGAACACGTAGTCCAGCGTGTCGCCGGGGTCTTTCTCAGGCCAGGTCAATGGCTGCGGCGGCAGCAGAGCCAATCCCCGCGGCGTCGGAATGAACCCGTCGATCTCGATCAACCGCGCCGAAGATACCTGCCAGACGTAACTCGTCGGCGTCGTCGTTCCGCTCATGCTCTCCACTCCGTCAATATTCGACGATGACGATGCCG
>JAQTXO010000251.1 GCA_028688765.1 Acidiphilium sp.
GATGATGAAGCTGCGATCCGGCACCCTCAGGGTTTCGATTGTCTGGAACAGCGCGATGAACCCGTATGGCAGCGGCTCGGTATGGATTGCGGTCGTGGTGGTCAGCGGGCGCGCGGTCGTGGGGTCGCCGAGGTGATCCCGAACGGGGGGCACTCTGGGCGGGACGTAAATGGGTGTTCATGTTGTTCGACACTCTCGGGAAAGGGGCGGTTCAGAACGCCTGATCGTCGCGGATGACGCACAGGATGGTGCGCAGCAGAATCGAAACATCGAAGCCGAGTGACCAGTTTTCGATATAATAGAGGTCGTGGTCGACCCGGTTCTGCAGGGCGAGGGCGGTGTCGAGAATGCCGCGACGGCCATTGATCTGGGCCCATCCGGTGATCCCGGGCGGGACCGCGAAGCGCGCGGTGTAGTCGGGTACCAGTGCTTCGAGGCGCATGCCCTCGACCGTCATGTCGGCCGCGTGGGGGCGGGGGCCGATGATCGACATATCGCCGCGCAGCACGTTGAAAATCTGGGGCAGTTCATCGAGGCTGTGCCGGCGTAATACCGCGCCGAGGCGGGTGATGCGACGATCGTTGCGCGCGGTTTGTAATTGATCAGGGACCGCCCCGTGATCCTGGCCCGGATCGCGGGGTGGTGCCTGATGGTGCATGGTGCGGAACTTCAGGATCTCGAACAGCGCCCCGCCGCGGCCGACCCGCAGCTGGCGAAACAGCACCGGACCCGACGAATCGAGCCGGATCAGGACCGCGATGATCGCCATGACCGGGGCGATCACGAGCATGACCAGCCCACCGAGCAGGAGGTCGAACAGGCGTTTCTGCACCATGAAGCCGGTTGGCAGGCCCGTCGTCTCGCGTTGCAGGACCGGCACACCGCCGAGGGTGGTGAAGGCGGCGGCGGGGTTGCGCCGCAGCGACAGGCCGGGGAGGGCCACCGTCGTGACCCCGCAACTCTGCGCGGCGGCGGCGATCGCGGCGGTTGCATCATGCGGCGTGTGCGAAAGCGCGATCAGGATTGCATCGATCTCCTCGCGTTCCAGCAGTGCTGCAAGCCGGTCGTGACCCGATAGAGGGGGTTCCACGGAAGCCACATCCGCCATGGCGGATCGAGCGATTGCGTCGTCGCGATAGTCGAGCGTGGCGACGAGATGGATCGTGTCCTCCTCGTGCAACTGGGCGAGCAGACGGCGGCTCGCGTCGAGCGCGCCGATGAACAGGACCCGTGGCACGGCATGAATCGCGAATCGCGGGCGAACGACCGCCCATGCAACCCGGCCTGCGAACAGCGCGCCGAGGCCTGCCCCGAACAGGACGGCGAGTTCCGGCGGCACCATGCCGATTTCGTGCAGGCGCACCGGCTCGATGCTTCGGGCGAGCGTGGCCACAACGATTGTGGTCGCGAACGCCCCGATCCAGGCACCGGTCAGACGCAGTGGCTGGAATCGCGCGAACAGGAGATTATGAGCGGCGTAGAACTGCCGCTGGGCGAGAATAGCCACGGTGGACAGCGGCAGACCGATCAGGGCGACCCAGCTTGCTCAGCCGAGAGAATTGGTGGACCGGAACAACAGGAGGGCGGCGGCGACGGCCCCGGCGATGATCGCGGCTTCGGCGAAGGCTGCCAGAAGCGAGAAGCCGGCGCCGGGCGTGAGCCGCCCGGCAACCGGCCTGACGAAATTCGTCGGTTGAAATAGGCTGGTCGGGCTGGAATAATGGTCCGAAGACAATGCAGTCGCCTCGTTTTGAAATGATCTGCCGGTTTCTGCGACCCGCGAGGGCCACAATCCATGAAAAGATCGGCACGGAAGCCAGGAAAATTCTGTGGAAAATCATTGTAACAGTTTAAAGGTGCAGCGCAGCAATAAGTTATTTACAAGCTAAATTGCGCTCCCAAAACAACAGAAAAAAATGTAAATAAATAGAACTGAAACTTTAAAAACGAATACAATTAGTAATTTATAGGTATCAAAATCTCCTTATGAACTTTTTCTATTTAATAATCATGATTTGGGCTGATTTATCCCGGCTGACGCGCCGGATCAATCGGCAGGAGTTGTTGCCAAACGCGATATTGTGAACCTCGCAAACCTCCGGCGGCGTTGAGCGTGCCATCGGGCGCCTGACCCGGCAGATAGCCCCAGGCCCACCAGTCCCCCGGCACGGGCTGTTGCCCGGCGGTGAACACCGGGCCGCCTTCGGCACCATCCCGCCCGTTCATGTAACCCAGAAGCGTCGCCGCCCAGGCGCGGTCATTGGCGGTTTTCATGCTGCTGCCCATCTCGCCGATCCATACCGGCGCGATATGGTCGGTCACCAGGTAACCCCAGACGCGGTTCATCTGCGCTATCGCTGCCGGGCCCGAATCGGGGCGGAAATTCGAAATCCCGGTTGGATAATCGTGAACTGAATAAACCACGTGGTCGGGGATCGTGAGCACCACCGGCATCGAGCCGGCCATGGTCAGATCCCCGACCGGAGCCGGGCCGCGATGGGCGAAGGACGTTCGATAATTCTGCGGACCTTCGGCGATGATGGGCACGCCGGGATCGATGCGCTGGATCGCGTCGCCCACGGTCTGGTACATCGCGTGAATGTCGGTCGGGCCGCCACCGCCCCAGGTGATGTGACCGTTGGCGGTCGGTTCATTATCGAGATCGAAGCCGATGACGGTCGGATTACCGGCGAAAAGCCGCGCGATGGTGAGCCAGTCAGCCTCGAAGCGTGCCGCGCTGACGGTGCCGGGGACGCCCGCGCCATTGGTGTTGTTGGTGCCCGGCCCGCGATCGAACCAGAGCCCGTTGCGTTGCTGGGCGCCGTAACCGTCACGCGGGTTGGTGAAGCCTTCATCGTTATGGTGATCGATGATCACCTTCAGCCCCGATCTGGTGGCCGCCGCCACGATATGGGCAAGCAGAACGCGGTCGGCAGCCAGATCGGCGTCGTCTCACGAAACCCGGATAGTGTTGAGCCCCGAGGCCGCGATCGCGTTCACAGTGGCTGGAACGTCACCGAAATGCTGATTCCAGCCGACGCTTGCGATCCGCACCGGGCGACCCGCCGCATCCACGATCTGACTGCCCGACGTATGAAGATAACCAGGTGGCAGTCGAGTGATCGCTGCGACGACGGTGGGCAGCGCCGCAATCACTGGCGCGGCAGCCATGCGGAAACGTCGTCATCGAAATCAATTGCGTGTTTCATTTTGATTATGCTAGCAAACCAATAAAGCGAAACACAGTATATTTATTTTTATTCTTTATCATAATTATTGATATTTGTTCCAGTGCGCAAATCGATGCGACGAAAAGATTGTTTTCTGGTCTGTCCAGTCGCCGCCGTCGGAGGAGGCATGGGGCAGGTCGTGTCTTATCTGATGGCATATGCCCCGGCGGATCTGCCGCTACGTCTGATCCCGGTCGATGCGCGGCGGCCGGGCTCGGTGGTCTGGTCGCCCTGGTACCTGATGGTCGTACTTGTGCGCGTTATGCTCGGTGCGGCGCGCGGTCGGCTCGGTCTTGTGCATATCCATGTCGCGGAACGCGCCAGCCTGGTCCGGAAGGGGGTGGTGGCGTTTGTCGCCCGGCTGGTGGGCGTGCCGGTGCTGCTGCATCTGCACGCGGCTGAAATCCGGCCGTTCTATGACGGCTTGCCCGGCTGGGGCCGCTGGCTTGCCCGCGGTGTCTTTCGGCGGGCGGATTTGTGCGTGGTTCTCGGGACCGGTTGGCGCGATTGGCTGGTGAACACGATCGGCGTGGCACCCGACCGGATCGCGGTCATCCGCAACGGGGTGCCGGTGATTGCCCTGGGAGAGCCGACCGCCCGGGGGTCGATGTTCCGAATCCTGTTTCTCGGCAACCTGACACCCCGCAAGGGCGTGGGCGACCTGTTGGTGGCGCTCGCTGATGCGATGCTCGCCGGATGCCGTTTCGAGGCGATCTTCGCCGGTGGCGGCGCCATCGAAACCTATCGCCGGCAGGCCGGGCAACTGGGGCTGGACGACCGCGTTTCGTTCACCGGCTGGATCGACCGGACGCGCGCTGCCGAATTGACCGCGAGCGCGCATGTGCTGGTGCTGCCCTCCTATCATGAAGGTCTGCCTTTGGTCGTTCTGGAAGCGCTGGGAGCCGGCACACCCGTGATCTGCACGCCGGTCGGCAGTATTCCCGAGGTGCTGGACGATGGTTCGACCGCCCTGTTCGTGCCGCCCGGCGGCAGCCGCGAGATTGCAAGCGCGGTGCGTCGTCTGATCGACGATGCCGCGCTGGCCGAGCGACTCGCGGCGGGAGGGCGCTGTTTGTACCGCCAGGAATTCACCATGGAGATTTTTGTTGATCGTATCGCGGCTCTCTATCGCCGCCTGGCGATCGCAAATGCATAAATGAAATAGTTTCAGGAACTGGCTCAGAAGAATTGATACGGCATAATAACAGACTATGAAATTGCAGGTGCTATGACATGAGAAAACTTGATGTAGCGATTGTCGGAGCCGGGCCATATGGCCTGTCTCTAGCCGCCTTTCTGAAATCAAGCGGTATCGATCACTGCGTGTTCGGCCCGGCAATGTCGTTCTGGCAGGACAACATGCCGCCCGGCACCAAGCTGAAATCGGATGGCCAATCGTCCGATCTGCCGGCACCGGGATCGGGATTTCCGATCAGCCGGTATCAGATCGAAACGACCGGCAGCTTCGTGGTGACACAGCCGATCACGGTGGAGGAATTCCATGCGTATGGCACGCGGTTTCGCGATCGCATGGTGTCGCACGCCGATCCCCGGACTGTTGCCACGATCCGCCGCGACGGCAACGGGTTTTCCCTGACGCTTGAGGATGGCGAGGAGGTCGCTGCGCGTGCCGTGGTCGTTGCGGTCGGCGTGAGATCGTTCACCTATCTGCCGCGTCATCTTGCGGCACTCCCGGCGGACTGCATCACCCACAGCGTCGAGCACGGGCCGGTCGCGGCGCTCGCGGGCAAGCGCGTGGCGGTGGTCGGCTCGGGCGCGTCGGCAATCGATGTCGCCGCCGCGCTGCATGAGGCCGGGGCCGATACCAGGATCATTACACGCCGCGAAAGCGTGGCGTTTCATCATCCGCCCTCGCACCGCCGTCCGCTGCGCCACCGCATCCGACGGCCCGATACCGGGATCGGCGGCGGCTGGGATTTGTGGTTTTACGTGAATTTTCCAGCCTTGTTTCATGCAC
>JAQTXO010000252.1 GCA_028688765.1 Acidiphilium sp.
ATGCTCACCGTGGTGGTGCGCGATGTGATCCCGGCGATGCGGATGCCGCTCGGCAGGCCTGCAGAGTGAAAACCTACGCCATCGCCGCGATTCCCGGCGACGGCATCGGCCCCGAGGTGATCGGGGCCGGTGTCGCGGTGTTGCAGAGCCTTGCGCGCCACAGCAACCGCTTCAGTCTTGCGGTCACCGATTTCGACTATGGGTCGGATCATTACCGCCGGCACGGTGTGATGATGCCGGCGGATGCGCTGGACCGGCTGCGCGGGTTCGATGCGCTTTATTTCGGGGCGGTTGGGGCGCCGGATATTCCTGATGATGTCACGCTCTGGGGGTTGCGTCTCGCAATCTGCCAGGGGTTCGACCAGTACGCCAATGTGCGGCCCACCCGTATTCTCGCGGGGTTGCGTTCGCCGTTGCGCGATTGTTCGCCGGATGACCTCGACTGGGTGATCGTCCGCGAAAACAGCGAAGGGGAATATGCCGGGCAGGGTGGGCGCTCGCATCGCGGCCATCCCGAGGAGATCGCGACCGAGGTTGCGATCTTTACCCGCGCCGGCGTGGCCCGCATCATGCGGTTCGCCTTCGCCCTCGCGCAGTCCCGCCCGCGCAAGCGGCTGACCGTGGTGACGAAATCCAACGCCCAGCGGCACGGCATGGTGCTGTGGGACGAGATCGCCGCCGAAACCGCCACGCAGTTTCCCGATGTCGCCTGGGACAAGATGCTGGTCGACGCCATGACCGTTCGCATGGTTCATGACCCCGCCAGCCTCGATACCGTGGTCGCCACCAATCTGCATGCCGATATCCTGTCGGATCTCGCTGCCGCGCTTGCGGGGTCGATCGGTATCGCACCGACCGCGAATCTGAACCCCGAGCGGCGGTTTCCCTCGATGTTCGAGCCGATCCACGGTTCGGCGTTCGATATCACGGGCAAGGGCATCGCCAATCCGGTCGGTGCGTTCTGGACCGCGGCGCAGATGCTCGATCATCTCGGCGAACCCGAAGCTGCGGCGCGGCTGATGGCGGCGGTCGAGCGGGTCACGACTTCGGGTATCCGCACCCGTGATCTCGGCGGGGAGGCGACGACGAAACAGGTGACCGAGGCGGTGATCGGCGCGATCGAGCAGGGCTGAACGCTGGCGGTCTGCGCGCTGCTCCCCACATCCGGTTGACGGCCAATGCCGTATCATCCGGATATGAGGAGATGTCGATGCTGAAACTCGGGCGCCGTTCGCTGCTTGCCGCCACCCCGGCCATCCTTGCCGGATGCACGTTGCAGACCAGTTCCTACCCGTTTCCACCGCTGCGTCACGCGCAGGTCGATCTGTCCCGGTTCATGGGGAAATGGTATATCATCGGTCATATCCCCTATTTCGCCGAGGCCGGCTATGTCGGTTCCTATGCGGTGTATTCGCCGCATCACGGCGATCCCATGACGATCAACGACCAGTATAACGCCTACCCCAAGACCTTCGATGCCAAATTGTTCCAGTTCACCTCGATCGATGAGGTCGAGCCGGATACCGGCAATGCGATCTGGCGGGTCACGGTGCTGAACGGGGCGATCGGGGTGCCTTACGTCATCATGCATGTCGAGCCGGATTATTCGGTTTTCATTGCGGGCTATCCCAACCGATCGCTCGGCTGGGTGTTCGCGCGTGGAAAATCGATCAGCCCGGCGCTCTATCATGCCATGCTCGAACGCTTCTATCATCAGGGCTACGATGCCCGGCAGTTCCGCATGGTCGCCCAGTATCCCGATCAGATCGGCAAGCCCGGCTTCGAAACCGTGTAGTCCGGCACTCTTGCGGGGCGGATCGGGCCCTAGCATAGTGATCGATCATCAGTGAGGCCCCGCATGAACGAAACCCCGCCGAACCGCTCCGTCGCATCCCGTATCGGTTCGTTCCTGTGGGGCATCGTCAAATTCATCGTCTTCGGCCTCGGCATTATCCTGCTGTTGCTGCTGATCGGCTCGTATGCCGCCTTTCGTCATCTGCAGACGCAGCAGCTCAAGCCCCTGCCCGGGAAATTCGCCCTCGAACTCAACCTGACCCAACCGGTGCCCGACACACCCGTGCCGCCGCCCTGGTTGCGGTTCGGCGGTGCGGCGAGGCCGACCTTGCTGCAGACCATTCAGGCGATCGATCGCGCCGGGCATGACGATCATGTCACCGGGATCGACATCGAACTCGGCAGCGCCTGCTGCTCGTTGACCACCGCGGAGGAATTGCACAACGCGATCGCGCGCTACCGCACCGAAACCGGCAAGCCGGTGATCGCGCGCGCCATGTCGCTCGACGGGGCCGCCGGCCTCGGGGCCTATATCGTGGCGACCGCCGCGAGCCGGATCGAGCTGTCCGCCGCCGGGGATTTCGGGGTGACCGGTCTTGCCCTGCTCACCCCGTTCGGTGCCGGCACGTTGGACAAGCTGGGCATCGCCGCGCAGTTCGAGCACATCGGCAAGTATAAAACCTACCCGCAGATGTTCACCCGCTCGCAGCCCTCGAAGGCGAATCTGCACATGCTGAACAGCATGGTCGGCTCGCTCTACAAATCCGCGCTCGCGCCGATCGCGGCACGGCTGCATGAAACCCCCGACCAGATCAAGGCGCTGATCGATCAGGCCCCGTTCAGTGCCGAGCAGGCGAAGCAGGATCATCTGATCGATGAGGTCCTGCCGGTCGATTTCCGGATCGACCATTTCAAGGGCAACACTGCGGGCGTCACCCGTTTCGATCAGGATGCGCCCAGGGTGGCCGCCGACGCCACCCGGATTGCGCTGATCATCGCCCATGGCGATATCGAAGCGCCATCGGCCAGCGGCAATGCCGACAGTATCGATCCGCGCCATCTGGCCGATGAACTCAGTGATGCGATCGACGATGCCAAGGTCAAGGCGATCGTCCTGCGGCTCGACACACCGGGCGGCACCGTGACGGGTTCCGCGCTGATCGGTGCCGAGGTTGCGCGCGCGGCGGCGGCGCACAAGCCGCTGATCGTCAGCATGGGGGCGCTCGATGCCTCCGGCGGCTATTGGGTGTCGAGCCACGGCGCGGTGCTGGTGGCGGACCCTGCGACGATCACCGGGTCGATCGGCGTGCTCGGCGGCAAGCTCAGCTTCGGCGGCCTGCTCGACAAGATCGGGCTGACCGTTACCGGGGCCTCGCGCGGGGCCAATGCGCTGTTCGACAGTCCGGTCAATAAATGGACCCCGGCGCAGCTCGCCAACCTGCAGACCTCGCTCAACCTCGATTACCAGCAATTCATCGACTGGGTTGCCGCCGGACGGCATATGACCCCGGCGCAGGTCGATGCGATCGGGCAGGGACGGGAATGGACCGGCACCCAGGCGAAGCAGCGCGGTCTGGTCGATCAGCTCGGCGGTTATCATACCGCGTTCGAGGCGGTGCGGGCCGCGCTGAAACTGCCGGTTCATGCGCCGCTCGACATCACCGACGGCAATGCGCGACCGGGGCTTCACGCCCTGCTGCGCGAGGCGTTGCAGAAGGCCAGTCCGCTCGGCATGGCCGATCTGCCGCCGCAATTGCAGGCATTGATGGCGGTGGCCCATTTGCATCGGCTCTCGATGCTGCCTGTCGACATTCACTAACAACTGGTTAATCGCGTATTGGCGCTGAAAGGTTACGATTCAGACATTAAGTTGGAACAAAAAAGCAACATCATCAAAGGTGCCTAGCCGGCGTACATCCTTCGTTAACGATTCGGATTTGTTCTCGAAAAATCCGATGGAAATGCCAATTCGGCGGGATAAACCCTTTGACGCCCATATCCGCCCATGTTATCCCATGCCGACCCACAGCGATTCGGGCGATGGCCACGGCCGTGCACCGGATCGTTTGCGGCGAGGCGATAACAGGCGAGACGAAAGGGCTGTGACAGAGCCGGATGAGCCAGTTTCTCGGCACACACCAGAACCGGTTGGATGCGAAGGGCCGGGTTTCGGTCCCCGCCGCATTCCGGGCTGCGCTGCGCCGTAACGGCGAGGCCGTCGGTATCGTGTTGCTGCCGTCCCACAAGCGCCCGTGCATTGAGGTCTGGCCAGCTCCGGCGTTCGAGGCGATGAGCGCCAATCTCGAAGGTCTCGCCTTGTTCAGCGACAGCCATGACGACATGGCGACCGCCCTGTATGCCGACGCCCATGCGCTGGAGGCCGACAAGGAGGGCAGGGTGCTGCTGCCGGAAAAACTGGTCGCCCATGCCGGGCTGACCGACAGTGTTGTGTTCATGGGGCTCGGCAAGATGTTCCAGATCTGGGAACCCGCAGCCGCTGAGCGTCGCAGCCAGGAAGCGCGCGAGAGCGCCCGCGCCCGTGGCCTGACCCTGCCGGCGGTTGCGGCGGGCATTGCCGGTGCCGCGGCATGAATGCGCAGGGGCATATTCCGGTTCTGCGTGACGAGGCGATCGCGATGCTCGCGCCGCGCGATGGGGGCGTTTATCTCGACGGCACGTTCGGCGGCGGCGGCTATACCGAGGCGCTGCTGGATGCGGCGTCCTGCACCGTCTGGGCGATCGACCGCGACCCGGCGGCGATTGCGCGCGGGGCCAGCCTCGCTGCGCGGTACGGCGCGCGGCTGCATCTGCTCGAAGGCCGGTTCGGCGATCTGCTCGATCTGCTCAAGGCCGAAGGGGTTGCCGCGCTCGATGGTGCGGTGTTCGATTTCGGGGTTTCGTCCTACCAGATCGACGATCCTGCCCGGGGATTTTCGTTCCGGGGTGACGGGCCGCTCGATATGCGGATGAGCGGGGCGGGCGAAACCGCCGCCCATATCGTCAATACACGGGGCGAGGCGGAGCGGGCCGACATTCTCTACCAGTTCGGTGAGGAGCGCGCCTCGCGCCGGATTGCCGCCGCCATCGTTGCGCGCCGCACCATTCAGAAATTCGAGACCACCGCCGATCTGGCGGGGGTGATCCGCAGCGTCGTCCGCCCCGATAAATCCGGCATCCATCCCGCGACCCGGAGCTTTCAGGCCCTGCGGATCGAGGTGAACCAGGAACTCGCCGAGATCGAGCGCGGCCTCGAACAGGCGGCGGCGCTGCTCGCGCCGGGCGGGCGGCTGGTCGCGGTCTCGTTTCATTCGCTGGAAGACCGGATGGTCAAGCGGTTCATGCAGGCCGCCACCGGTCGTACCGCCGGGCCTTCGCGCCAT